>JAGBJT010000012.1 GCA_017934275.1 Cardiobacteriaceae bacterium
AAATATGGTCATACAGTATTGAATTTACCACCTTACTCCCCAGAATTAAATCCAATAGAGAAAACTTGGGCAAATCTTAAAAAATATATACGAAGTGTGATTCATAATTACAATACAATTGAAGAGGCAATAATGAGCTATCTTGTTACGAATTGACTATATTTACCGTCGCAAAATCAAATTTTCTGCCCTGATGTATCACCTCTGGCACGAGCAAAATTCCCGCGCAAATCTCAAGCAAAATGAGGAAAAATTGCAAAAAACTATTGACAACAAACTAAAAACTACCGTGAATGGAATTAAAGAACTTACCGAAAAACATTCATAGAGCGGTTTTCTGCTACAAATCCGCTTCCCATCAACATTTCAAGGAGACTTTATGAGCAATCCAACCGTAGATTTAATTCTCAATCACCACAGCGTCCGTCATTACGCGAGCCGAAAAATTGAACCAGAAATCATTTCAACGCTGGTTAAATGCGCACAAGCAGCGGCAACTTCGCACTATGTGCAACCGTATTCAATTGTGAGCGTAACCGACCGCGAAATTCAAAATCAACTCGCCGAACTCGCAGGGCAAAAACACATTCCCAATGCCGCGCATATTTTCGTTTTCGTCGCGGATTTCAACCGCCACAACAGTTTCATCAACGCATCCGGTGATATTTTTGCCAATGCGGAAAACCTACTCGTTGCTGCAATTGACTCGGCACTTGCTGCACAAAATCTCACGCTCGCAGCGGAAAGTTACGGTATCGGTTGCTGCTATCTCGGTTCTCTGCGCAATGATTGCCGTAAAGTCGCGGAACTTCTAAATCTACCGAAATTAACCTTCCCCTTATTCGGCATAGCTTGTGGTTATCCAGAAGGCGACCGCGCCACAAAAAAACCACGCCTACCAGAAAAAGAAGTGCATTACGAAAACCGTTATGACACAAGCCACCGCGCGGAAAATCTCGCGGAGTATGACCAGGAAATTAAGGAATATTACGAATCACGCAACTCCCGCCAAAGAATCGAAAGCTGGACTGGAATGATGCGCGATTTTCTAAATAAAGAAGCCCGTAAGGAAATCGGAGAAATTCTGCGCGAACAGAAAATGCTCGACTGATTGCGACATTTACGGATAAGCACGGTTCTGCGCCGTGTTTTTTTATGGAGAAAATTTGGCGGAAAAAGCGCGTTTTTGCTAGAAATAAAAAATAAAAATTCAATAAAATCAACGGACTAGCAAAAAGAAATAATTTTTTTCTTGACAAAGATTTTTAGCGCGATATAGTGCGCGCCTCACTTTTTCGGAGTATAGCGCAGTCTGGTAGCGCAACTGGTTTGGGACCAGTGGGTCGGGGGTTCGAATCCCTCTACTCCGACCAATTTTTTATTTCCCTTTTCTATCTTGGCTTATCTAACCCGTGCCCGTAGCTCAACTGGATAGAGCAACGGCCTTCTAAGCCGTAGGTTACAGGTTCGAGTCCTGTCGGGCGCGCCAATTTTTCAGGTAGAAATTCAATGGTGGATATAGTTCAGTTGGTTAGAACGCTGGATTGTGATTCCGGAGGTCGTGGGTTCGAGTCCCATTATCCACCCCAGTTATCTTCCCCATCTATCCCTGTTTTTCCCGTTACTTTAATTCCGTAATAATCCGCCTTCTTTTATATATTCATTCACAGGTATAAAAATGATTTCTTGGTTATCTGGCAAAGTTATTCACCGTCAAGCAGGAGAAATAATCATCGATGTCAATGGTGTCGGTTATGAAGTATCGGTGCCGATTTCTGCTTTGGATAATTTTGTGGTGAATAAAGAGGCTCAGTTGTTTATTCATTACGCACAGCGGGAAGACGGGGTTTATCTTTACGGTTTCAATAGTTTGGAAGAGCGCAAACTTTTCCGTGAATTATTGCGTGTATCTGGAATTGGTCCGAAGTCGGCTTTATTGATTATGTCGGGAATGAGCGGCGCGGAACTTTTACAAACCGTAAAAAACGGCGACACTTCCGCCCTAATCCGCTTACCTGGTATCGGTAAAAAAACCGCCGAACGCTTAATTGTTGAACTCAAAGACCGTTTTAATTCCAAGGCGCACAGCATTAAATTTGATAATCAAGATATTCAGGCGACCGCTAATTTACCGTTTGCGCAGTCGGAAGCAATTGAAGCTCTAATTGCTTTGGAATTAAAACCGCAAGAAGCCGCTGATTTAGTCAGTAAAGCGATAAAAATAAATGCGGAATTAGAAAAAGCCGATACAGCGGTAATAATTAAAGCTGCTCTTGCTTTGAAGCTAAAAAAATAGTGTAAGAGTGTGATTTTTTATCCAAAAGAGTTAAAAAAATATGAATTTTGAATCAGACCGTCTTATTGCCCAAAATTTGCTTGATAACTCCGAAATGGCGGCGGAACGCGCGGTTCGTCCCAAGTATTTGCGTGATTACATCGGTCAAGAAGAGCTGAAAAATCAATTAGAAATTTTCATCGAAGCGGCATTAAAACGCGGTGAAGCACTCGATCACACCTTACTTTTCGGCCCTCCTGGTCTCGGCAAAACGACGCTAGCCGCGATTATTGCCGCCGAACTCGGAGTAAATTTACGGCAAACTTCTGGACCGATTATCGAAAAAGCTGGTGATTTAGCGGCGATTTTGACCAATTTAGAGCGCAATGATGTGCTTTTTATTGATGAAATTCACCGTCTTTCGCCTGCGGTGGAAGAGGTTTTGTATCCCGCGATGGAGGATTATCAAATCGACATAATGATTGGCGAAGGTCCAGCCGCGCGTTCGGTAAAAGTTGATTTACAGCCATTTACGCTGGTCGGTGCGACAACTCGTAGCGGACTTTTAACCGCGCCGCTGCGCGACCGTTTTGGAATTAGCCATCATTTGCAGTATTACACCGACAAGGAATTGTCAGACATTGTGCGCCGTGCAGCGGGTTTAATTCATATTCCGATTGAAGAAAGCGGTGCAGATGAAATAGGCAAACGCTCCCGTGGCACGCCTCGTATTGCTAACCGTCTTTTGCGTCGAGTGCGGGATTATGCGGAAGTGCGAGCAGGCGGAATAATCAATGCAGAAACCGCCAATGAAGCACTGGCACTGCTCAAAATCGACGCACGCGGTTTAGACGAATTGGATAAACGAATGCTTAACCGTTTAATTCAAAATTTTGACGGCGGTCCTGCTGGAATTGAGGCGATTGCCGCAGCGGTTGGTGAAGAACGCGGAACTTTGGAAGATGTCGTCGAGCCGTATTTAATTCAGCAAGGTTTTATTCAACGCACTCCTCGCGGTCGAATTGCCACTACTGCTGCTTACAAAATTTTGGGAATTGAAATGCCGTCGGATAAATAAATATTCCTTCTTAACTCAAAAAAACATGCTCTATTTATATACTTTAAGTTATAAATCATACATTCAGCAAAATATCAAACAATTCAACATTGATGTAATAATTATTTTTACCTCTTTTGATTTTTTTCAGCAATCCTTTTTCGGTTAATTGTTCTAAATATTTCGTAGCTGTTGGACGAGTTATTTTTAACTCTTTCTCAATAAATTCAATTTTTGTGTATGGATAATTAAATAAATGGTTAATTAAATCTTGGCTGTAAATTTTATTGAACTCTTCGCGAATAATATGCTTATATTTCATCATCGATTGCTTAATTAAATTTACCGTCTTGGTGCTTTTTTTTGCAGTTGTTTCTATTGCATTAAGCATATAAATTATCCAGTTTTCCCAATTTCCCGTATCTCTAACTTCCTGCAATAGTTGGTAATATTGGTCTTTATTACGCACAATGTAACGGCTTAAATAAAGAGCTGGAATATCTAATAAATCCGACAAAACCAAGAACAAAACATTGATAATCCTCCCCGTTCTACCGTTACCGTCATAAAAAGGATGAATACTTTCAAATTGATGATGAATTACCGCCATTTTTACCAATGGATCAAAATCATCTTCACTGTTGTTGATAAATTTTTCCAGTCTTCCCATTAAATTGATAATTTCGTCATAATGCTGCGGTGGCGTATAAACAATTTCACCTGTTCGCTCATTTTTTAGACTTGTCCCAAGTTGCTTGCGAAAACCTGCTTTATTCCTTTCTAAAATTTCTTGTATTTGCAAAATATGGTTCAATGTCAAAAAATTATTTTCTTTAACCGCCTTAAATCCTGCAAGCAATGCTTCTAAATAATGTTTTACCTCTTTTGCCGCAACGGTAATTGTTTCAGGTGAGATATTTGCCCCAAATAATTCATCGTGAGTAGTAATAATATTTTCGACTTCCGAGGCATCCTTTGCTTCCTGTAAAGCAAGAGTGCTAATCAATATTGACTGGTTCGGAATGCTTTGACAAATTCCCTTAAATTCCGCCAATGCTCGGTGAGCGGTAGCGGTTTTTTTGAGAACTGGCATTGTTTCTAGTTCTTGCGATTTAGGTAGCTGATTTATGTCATACATCGTTTTTAATTTCCTAAATATTTTTATCTATGTGTCAAAAAAATCCGCAATTTTTTTACATATAGAGCTGCTCATATAAAAAAATTCGCGATTTTTTTACATATCAGCATTCTCATATAAAAAAATCCGCGATTTTTTTACATAAAAAAACGGACAACTATAGTCGTTTCAATTCAAAATAAGACAAGGCAGCGAGCCGAAGACAGTATCCAGAATACGGCGAGGCGAAGCTAACGCAGTATTATTTTGAAGTGGAACGACTATAAAAAGCTGTCCGTTTTTATTATCACTATTTTGGAATAAATCAGAACAATTTAAATCCGACACTCGCCGCCGCACCGTATTTTCCGCGGCTATTTCCCGAACCGACAACACGAAAAGCAATATTGCCGCTATCCGACAATTGGCTATAACCAACGGCGTAGCCTTGTTGTCCGCCGTAAGTGCCGCCTGAAATTGCCATCATTCCGCCACCAGGTTGCGCAACTGTTGCCATTGAAGCGGCTGCCAAACTTTGCGCATTACCAGCATTGACATCTTTGTTAATTGAATCGATGCGTGAATTGAGCCGACTTTCCATCGCACCCAAGGAAGGAGCAACCGCAGAAGCAATTTCCGAGCGCATTTGTCCGAGATTTACCGCATCAGTTGCTTCTACCGCATTACCGACATTTGTAACACGATATCCAGCATTGTCAAGACCAGTGTCAGTTAATGCAACACCGCTAGCAAGAGAAACACCGTTTTCACTAACTTTCGTGCCAGCGACTTGCAAGCCCTGTGAATTAAGAACGGTATTGCCAGCACGGACGCTATCAACTTCGATGTTGTTGTTTAATTGAATTTTCACCGCGCCGTTTTCTGCAACTGTCGAGATGTTTTTACCGTCGCCCAAAAATGCTGCCTCGCCACCGCTTTCTAACTTAAACGAACCTTCGTCGCCAGAAAGCGTTATCGGTGAATAGTTGCCGTTTTCTATGAGTGCCTCGGAAATTGCTTTATCGGTGTAATCAGCAGAGGTTTTTACCGCTTCTTCTTTTGCAGTATTAGCAAGTTTGCCCGCTTCTTCTACCGCTTCTTTCTTCGCAGTATCAGCAAGTTTGCCAGCTTCGGTTACCGCTTCTTTCTTCGCAGCATCAGCAAGTTTTCCAGCTTCTGTTACCGCTTCTTTCTTCGCAGCATCAGCAAGTTTTCCAGCTTCTGTTACCGCGTCTTTCTTCGCAGCATCAGCAAGTTTTCCAGCTTCTTCTACCGCTTTTTTCTTCGCGGTATCAGCAAGTTTTCCAGCTTCTTCTACCGCTTCTTTCTTCGCGGTATCAGCAAGTTTTCCAGCTTCTTCTACCGCTTCTTTCTTCGCAGCATCAGCAAGTTTGCCCGCTTCGGTTACCGCTTCTTTCTTCGCAGCATCAGCAAGTTTTCCAGCTTCTGTTACCGCCTCTTCTTTTGCGGTATTAGCAAGTTTTCCTGCTTCTTCTACCGCCTCTTCTTTTGCTGTATCAGCAAGTTTTCCAGCTTCTTCTACCGCTTCTTTCTTCGCAGTATCAGCAAGTTTGCCAGCTTCGGTTACCGCTTCTTTCTTCGCAGCATCAGCAAGTTTTCCAGCTTCTGTTACCGCGTCTTTCTTCGCAGCATCAGCAAGTTTGCCTGATTCTGTTACCGCTTCTGTTTTCGCTTTTGCCGTTTCCGTATCGGTATAAGAATTTGCTTCTGTTACCGCTTCTGTTTTCGCTTTTCCAACATCAGCAGTTTTGGCATAACCGCTCAAATTAAAAGTACCGTCGCCGTCATTGCCGCTTGGTTGTAAATAATCAAGTTTTTTTTCTAACTCCGTTAGCTGTGCTGTGGTTACATAACCTTCAAGGCTTTGGTGTTCTGTGAGGTAGCCATTCAAGTCATCTTTTTTGGCATATCCCTCAAGTTCTGTTTTCTGAACATAATTCGTTAAATCATTGTCAGGACCGCCACCATTACCGCTAATAGTCAAGGTGTAAATAGTTTCTCCGTCTTCTTCAGTTTCCGTAATCTTGGTATTAATTCCGCCGCTACCTACGATATTGAAATTACCACCTGGTTTTATTTCAGCTTGCGTGCCTTCATTTCCTTTCGAATACCAAGCGATGTCATTAACTTTGTCCGCAATTTGCCAACTAGTCAAAAGACGATCTTCATCATCAGGCACAAAAGTCCCTGTATAACTACCACCAGTCCAGCTCTGGCTGCTTACTTTGTCGGTTATGGCTTCAAGGATTTTTCCTGTGTCAGCTTGCACCACCAACGCATCATTTTTAACTTCGGTTGTAATACCATTTTCACCTTTAATTGCCAATGGATTAGCGCTGTTTAGTTCAATTTTCGCACTGTTAGATGTGCCATTTGTAACTGTTATCGGTTCAACATTACCATCTTGTGAATCATTTCCACCACCGTTTGCGCTAGATATAGCCGCTTTTAATTGCGCTACATTCACCGCATCGGTATCAGCACTTCCCGCGGCAAGTCCCGTAATTTGCCGAGTAATTCCTGCATCAACATCACCGATTGCAACTTCACCAGCAGTTGAATACCAAGTCTTATCTTGATTATTTTCTGCTAGATACGGTTTGTCTTGCCCATTACCTTCCAACTTACCGCGAGATGCATTAGATGAAGAACCAAGCACCACAGAATTTTCTACCGTTGCCTTGCCTTTATTTCCCAAAACAACCGCACCGTCTGCTGTAATGTCATTTTCAACACCAACGGCAGTGGCGTTAGAACTAGTTATGACATTACCAACACCAAAACCAGATGAATTCTTTATTGTTTCACCGTGCTTACCAATATGATTTCTATGCCCGACTGCCATAGATGCAGAGGTATTCTCGCCAGCTTCTTCCCCTGGATTAGCGGCAACAAAATTTGCCGTTCCAATAGCTATATCGTTTTTATAAAAAGAAAAATTTCTTTCACCAATTGCAATCGAATCTGAAGACAGTGCAAAGTTATATATTCCCATCGCAACCGAGTTATCACTATTTGCACCGTTCTGATGACCAACCGCAACAGATTTCTCTCCAAAAGCGTTATTCCAAAAACCGACAGAAACACTATTTTTACCCTCTGCTATATTTTCTCTACCAATCGCAATTGCACCTTCTTTAGCTGTGCCAGTAGGAGTGCTCATCAGCCCTTCTTGGTTATTACCTGCACCTTCTTTGTTATTCCCTTCACCGCAAAGTAATACTCTTGTCTCTGTATCGTATTCACAGGAAATTTGTTTCTTCTCCGCCTTAACATTCAAACTAAACAAACAAGCGATGGCGATTGAAATGTGGGTAAATAATTTTTTCTGATTAGACATAGCTACTCCTCGTTACTTAAAACGCGTTTAATGAAAAATGAAATGAATACTTAAAAGAAAGACTCTTTTGGTTTATTAAGCGACGGTGATAGATAGATAGATAGATAGATAAGAATAATTTTCACTTGAACAATCCGTTTAATGGAAAACGACATTTTTTGTCGCTAAATAAAAAAGAGTGCGGCATCTTAAATTGAGAAATTTGCCTAGCATTTCTCTCATTACAAAAATTAAAAATCTTTAACTTTTTGAGAAGACGACAAAATTTGTTTTTATCGATAATTGCAGCTTTCTTAAATTATTTTTCTCAAATTTGAAGGAAATACCGTGTCAAAACGCATTCATAATTTCTGTGCAGGTCCTTGCACTCTTCCACTTCCCGTTTTAGAAAACGCGCAAAAAGAACTGCTTGATTTCCAAAATTCTGGAATGTCTTTGATGGAAATTAGCCATCGCTCGAAAATTTTTGAACCCTTGCACGAAGAAACTTTGGCTCTTGCTTGTGAAATTCTTTCTGTTCCCGATGATTTTCAGTGTTTGCTACTTCCAGGTGGAGCTAGTCAGCAATTTGTGATGACGGCAATCAATCTGTTGGAAGACGGTAAAACTGCCGCATTCATCGACTCTGGACATTGGGCGCAAAAAGCGCAAAGTGAAGCATCACGCATCGGTGAAACGGAAATCGCTTGGTCGGGCAAGGATAAAAATTACCGCGAACTGCCAACTTCCGCCGAACTCAAAATCTCCGACCGTGCCCGTTATTTGCATTTAACTTCTAATGAAACCATCGGCGGTATTGAGTTTCCTGAATTTCCTGACGCGAAAGTTCCGCTGGTTATTGATGCCTCTTCGGATTTTTACACCCGCCCTATTCCTTGGGAAGCTTGCGATATCGTTTATGGCGGTGCGCAGAAAAATCTTGCTCCATCTGGTATTGCGGTGGTATTTGTTCGTAAAACAATTCTGCAAGATAAAAAAACCGCGCCAAAGTTCTTGCTATACAAAACTCACGCCGACAGCAATTCGCTCTACAACACTCCGCCGACTTGGCAAATTTATATTTTGAACGGCGTGCTCAAATGGATGAAATCATTAGGCGGTGTGCCGTATTTCCAAAAATTCGCGGCAGAAAAATCGCAAAAACTTTATGACTTCATCGATAAATCGGATTTTTACCGTAATGAAATCCCCGCAAAATTCCGCTCAAAAACTAATGTCGTGTTTTTGACACCAAATGCAGATTTGGATACAAAATTCTGGCAAGAGGCGGAAAAAGAAGGTTTGTCGGGATTAAAAGGACACCGTGTAGTCGGCGGCTTACGGGCAAGCATTTACAACGCAATGCAAATGGAAAGCGTCGATGCACTCATTAAATATATGGAGAAGTTTGAACAAGAAAATAAAGCCTGATTTATAGTCGTTCCATTTCAAAATAATACTGCGGGAGCTTCCTCGCCGTATTCTGATACAGTCTTTAAGCTCGCTGCCTTGTCTTATTTTGAACTGAAACGACTATATCTTTTTTACAATACCGAAATCCGCTGTTTGATGACGGCGGATTTTTGTTTTTTACCGTCTTTACCGTATAGCTTGAAAATCACTTGAAAAGCAACATAAAAGGCGGCGTTTTTACGGTTTAGACGGTATTTTTAACCGCTTCACTCAACTCCAAACTCAAAAAAAATAAATTGGAATAAATAAATGCTTTCCGAAACTCTTGAACAAGTAATCGACCGTGCTTACAAAAAAGCACAGAAAGAACAATGCGAATTTTTAACCATCGAGCATCTTCTGCTAGCACTGCTCGATGAGGAATACATCGCCAAAATCATCAAGCATCTCGGTGGCGACAACGACGAATTAAAACGCGAACTCCGTTCTTACATCAGCGAACATTGCCCGAATTTAACTAATTTGCAAACAACTCAACCGACGGCAGCTTTTCAAAGAGTTATTCAACGCTCGGTTTTATCCGCCCGAGCTGCGGGACGCGATGCCGTAACCTGCTTACACGCACTCATTTCCATCACCAGCGAACAAGACAGCTATGCCGCATATTTTCTCCGTAAGCAGCAAATCTCCCAACGGGATTTAATGAGTTTTAGCGGCAAAGTATCCGAAGAAGAAAGCGAATTTTTCACTATTTCCGACGAAAGCGACGAAGAATTCGAAGAAGAAAATCTCGACAAAGCACTGGAATTATTTACCGTCAATCTCAATCGCAAAGCGATGGAAGGAAAAATCGATGTCCTAATCGGTCGCGAAGAGGAATTAAACCGCACAATGCAAACGCTCTGCCGCAGGCGGAAAAATAATCCGATTTTGGTCGGTGAGGCAGGTGTCGGTAAAACCGCAATTATTGAAGGACTTGCCCTTGCAATTGTGGAAAAACAAGTTCCCGCCGCGCTAGAAGATGCAGAAATTTATAGCCTTGATATCGGAAGTCTCGTTGCAGGCACGCAATGGCGCGGTGATTTTGAAAGAAGAATTAAAAAAGTTTTAGAAGAACTTGCCGAAAAAGAAAAGGCAATTCTGTTTATCGATGAAATTCACACAATTATCGGTGCTGGTGCGGGTAGCAATAGCCAGCTTGATGTTTCCAATTTAATCAAACCTGCGCTATCAAACGGAACATTGCGCTGTATCGGTGCGACAACGGATAACGAATACCGTCGCTTTTTCGAAAAAGATCACGCTCTCGCCCGTCGTTTTCAAAAAGTTACCGTAAATGAACCGTCGCGCGATGAATGTTTGCAAATTGTCGGGGCGATTTCTGGTTATTACGAAGATTTCCACGGTATTGAATACACCGACGATGCAATTTATGCCGCTGTCGATTTGAGTAACCGTTACCTGCGCGACCGTCAAAATCCCGATAAAGCCCTCGATTTACTCGACGAAGCAGGCGCACAAGTAACTCTCAAACGCGGAATATTCGCAGAGAAAAGCGATAAAGAAGAAATTATCGAAATCGGAGCGGAAAAAATCGAAGAAATCGTCGCCAAAATCGCAGGCATTCCTGAAACCAAAGTCTCGCAAGACGACAAATCCACGATAAAAAATCTCGAACAAAATCTCAAAAGCAAGGTTTTCGGGCAGGAAAAAGCAATATCAGAAATCGTGAGCGTCATCAAACTTTCACGGGCAGGACTTCGGGAAAAAGAAAAACCTGTCGGTAACTTTCTTTTTACAGGTCCCACGGGAGTTGGTAAAACCGAAATCTGCCGCGCACTTGCCGAATGCTTGAATATCAAATTGCTGCGCTTCGATATGAGCGAATATATGGAACAACACAGCGTCGCAAGGCTTATCGGCGCACCGCCTGGCTATGTCGGACACGATAAAGAAGGACTGCTCGCACAAAAAATCCGTAAAAATCCTTATGCCGTCTTGCTGCTCGACGAAATCGAAAAAGCGCATCCAGATATCAACAACATCTTGCTGCAAATTATGGATAACGGCATATTCACCGATGCCGACGGTAAGGAATGCAATTGCCGCAATCTCATCATCATTATGACTAGCAATATCGGTGCATTTGAGGCGGATAAAAATCGTATCGGCTTCGCTGAAAGCAATAACGCGGCGGCAAAATCCGCAAATAGCGAAGCGGCAATGAAACGGCGTTTTTCACCAGAATTCCGTAACCGCCTCGATGCGGTAGTCAATTTTGCCGCGCTTGATAAAGAGCATATTTATTCGGTGGTGAATAAATTTATTAAAGAGCTAAAAGATAATTTACAGGCTAGAAATATTCATTTGGAATTATCAGAAGATGTCAGAAAATATCTTGCCGAAAAAGGATATGACCCAAAAATGGGCGCGCGTCCAATGGCAAGACTTATCCAAAAAGAAATCAAAGAAGCTCTCGCAGACGAATTGCTCTTCGGAAAACTCGCCAATTTCCAAACCCAATATGACCAAAACAAAGACGCGGATAAAAGCGCGACCGTGCTACTAAAACTCCTCGACGGAAAAGTTAATTTTGATGTCCAAATTCACCGCGCAAAGCAATTGCTGCTAAACGGTATCGAAGAAGGAAAACAAAAAATTCCTGAAAAAACAAGTTGAATTTTTTTACACTGTTCGCGAAAAAAATCGGGGCTCTTATGCCCCGTTTGTTTTATTAGATTATTCAAGGAGAAAAATAATGAAAAAATATTTTTTGCTTTTCATCACATTTTTAATTTGTAATGTTTTTGCTGAAAATAACGCAAACGATGTAATCACAAAAGAACAAAGATGCCAAATTGCAGAAAATAATTTAAGAGTTTTATCCGATCTTTCTAAACCAATTTACCGTCGAGATATTAACGGTAATAAAGTTGAAATGACTTATGCGGA
>JAGBJT010000013.1 GCA_017934275.1 Cardiobacteriaceae bacterium
AAAAATCAAGTTTTTTTGCATAAATTTGCCTTTTGTTGAATAAAAAATTACGCTTTACAAATAAAGCAGGGCGATTATAAAAGTAAATAAAAACTTGTCAAGAGGATTTGCGGCAGAGATTTTTCGCCTACGGCTCAAAATGACGCTTGCGGTGAGATTTTTCGCCTGCGGCTTCAAAATGACGGTTGAAGCTGGATTTTTCGTTTGACGGCTCAACAAAATGACGATTACTGTGAGATTTTGCGCTTGCGGCTCAAAATGACGGTGATTTGCAGTGAGATTTTTCGCCTGACGGCTTCAAAATGACGGAAGAGGGCGTGCATTGACGGTGAAAAATAAAAAATCCGCCGTGTGAAGAAAAAACAGCGGATTTGTTTCGTGCAAAATACTCGCTTCACTTCAAAATAATATCCTTTCATTAACATCACCGTATTCTTATACGGTCTTTAAGCTTGCTCTATTTTCTTATTTTGAATTGGAACGGCTATGTTGCGAAAAAAAAGCGGAATGTGATTTCCGCTTTTTTTAATTGCTAATGGTTTGCTTGATGGTTGAGACTAGACGGCGGAATTTTTCTTTATACCGCGTGCCAGTGTCTGCATTGGCAAATGCTTGCGCCTTGCTTTTTTCTAGTCGCAAAATTTGTGCCGCGCGTAGCGGTGAGATCGAGTTACCGCTATTTGGATCGATATACAGCGGATATTTCATCATCACTACCGCCAGCATCTGATTGATGGTTAAACGGCGAGTGCGGCGTTGAATTGCTCGTAAATCTTGAGTAAGTCCCCAGCCAGCGTAAAACGGAGCACCGTAGCAAACCACTTTTTTACCGCGAATGAGGGCTTCAAATCCCGCTAACGAAGAAATCGTATGCACTTCATCGGCAATGTTGATGAGCGAAAAAATATCGGTATTTGCGGCATTGACATTGGCGTATTGCTTGACTTTCCATTCTTCAATTGCGCCTTGGCGGTTATTGGTTTCCACATCTGGATGCGGCTTATAAATGATGTAACTTTTTGGCTCACGGCGGCGCACCAAGGCAAGTAAATCAGAATTTTTCTTTACTTCCGACAAACCGTAACGAACAGAAGCATCGTCTTCCACTTGACCGAGCACCAAAATGATTTTTTGCTTTTGCCGCGGATTTATCGCGAGTTCTGATTTAGCAGCGATGTTGTATTTGCTGATGGAATTGGCGATTAAATATTCCCGTAAGGTTCTAGCTTCTTCAAGTTCCTGCAAGGAAATATGGGCATTTTGTAGTAGATATTCCAGACGAGAAGGACGGCGCGCGTCAAAATAAATGCCTAAATCGTCCATCACAACTGATATTGGCGATGTCAAATTACTGCTCAAACCAACCGAACGGATAAAACCGTCTTCCATTTGCCAAAGGGGAAATTGTTTTTCCCGTGCGATTTCGTCGATTTCCTCATAGTTGTTATCCGATACCGAACCCCAAACGAGAAAATGTTGCGGTGTGAAGGCGGAATTTTTAGGAATTTCCCGCGCTTGCTCTTTGTTGATAAACCGAAGCGTGGTTTGCGGCAAATTGAAAAATGATTTTGCCGTTGCCTTTTGGCTTAAAGAAAAATCTACCGCATAAAACTCACCGCGCATCCGCATTGTTAAGCGGCGCATTTTTTTGAGATATTCGAGGAGGTCGAAAATTGTGCCAGCCTGCGAATCATCGGGATTTAGATAACGGCAATATTGCAAATACGCTGCGGCAAAAATTTGTAAAACCGAACGGCTGCGGCGGCGTTCTTGATTTTCTGATAGCAATTTGGCGAATTCGTGGCGGTCATCGGTAAGCCCCCAAGCTGAATACCAAGGCACACCAAAGGTTACAACGGGCTTGCCAGCGAGTAATGCTTCAAAACCAAACTGCGAAGTAAGCGTATAAACCTTGCTGGCGAGATTGATTAGCGATTGCGGTGCGAAATCAGCAGTAATGATGCGGATACGGGGATTATTTAACTCGGAAATTGCGGCAATATCGGCAAGTCCTTGCTTTTTACTGTTGGAAGTGGCGGGGTGAGTTTTAATCCAGATTTCTTTTTCGGGGTTTTCCAAAATTGCTGCATCCAGCATCCGTTGAAAAGATTTGTCATCGGTTAAGCCGTAAGTTAGGGAATTGTCGCCAGCAACTTGGTCAATAACCAAAACAATTTCGGATTTTGTTTCATAAATCAAGTCAGGCGCGTGGTTATATTTAGAAATACCGAACTTGCAGATGAATTCACGGGCTTTTTTGGCACTGGAATAAAGGTCAACAGCAGCGGGATTATCTTCTTCGGGAGCGTTGAAAATAAGTTGTTCGAGGCGAGACGGATTGGTTGCGTCGTAATAAAGACCTAAATCGTCGGCGATGAGAGATAAAGGTTGATATCTATCAGCAAGACCAAGCGAACGGATAAAACCGTCTTCTAGCGCGATATACGGCAAACTTTTACTACTGGCGAAATTTCTTGCTTTTATCGAATTTTTATTTATTCCCCAGCCGATAACTTGTGCGGTGTTTTTGGAAAAAGAATATTCAAAATTAAATTCTGGAAAAAATTTATCCAGATTGGCGATTTTTTTAATATCACGCGAAAAAACAAGAGACGAACGCTGTTCGGTTTCGGTCATAGATTTAAGCCTCAAAATAATTTCGTTTGCAAATAAATATCAGCTTATTCGGGATTTAAGTAAGTTCTAGTTATCTTTTTGTGCTTGAAAATTTTTCCTAATTATCTGCGATTTTGCCTGACAATTTAATTAAGCATAAACTTTCTTAAATATTTGGGCGTGTTCCAAGTTGAAATTTAACCAAAAATATCGTTAAAAAATATCTTTATTTACACACCGATTGGTTTATAGACAAATTAAAACACAAAGCAGGACAAAAACAATGGCTTTAATTGTTCAAAAATACGGTGGCACTTCGATGGGCTCGATTGAGCGGATTGAAAAAGTTGCCGAAAGGGTTATTCGCACGGTTAAGGCGGGTAATGATGTAGTGGTTACGGTATCGGCGATGAGCGGTGAAACCAACCGTTTAATCGCGCTTGCCAACGACATTACCAATAAACCATCACCGCGCGAACTCGATGTGATTATGGCAACGGGCGAGCAGGTTTCTACCGCACTTTTAGCTATTGCCTTGGAAAAACGCGGACAAGCTGCGGTTTCTTATGCTGGCTGGCAAATCGCAATTCACACCGACAATGTGCATACCAAAGCGCGGATTAAATCAATCGACGACCAAAAAATCTTCACTCAACTCAAACGCGGAAAAGTCGTGATTGTGGCTGGATTTCAAGGCGTTACCGATCACGGAAATATCACAACTCTCGGTCGTGGCGGTTCGGATACGACGGCGGTTGCATTGGCAGCTGCGTTGAATGCAGAAGAATGTCAAATTTATACCGATGTCGATGGGGTTTATACAACCGATCCACGCATCGAACCGAAAGCTCGCAAATTAGAACGGATAACCTTCGAGGAAATGCTGGAAATGGCAAGTCTCGGCTCGAAAGTTTTGCAAATTCGTTCAGTCGAGTTTGCGGGTAAATACAAAGTTCCTTTGCGAGTTTTGTCGTCCTTCGAGGAAGAAGGGCAGGAAACCGCGGGCACACTCATTTCATTAGAAGAGGAAAATCAAGTGGAATCAGCAATCATCACAGGTATCGCGTTTTCGCGCGATGAAGCGCAAATCAATGTTTTAGATGTTCCTGATGAGCCAGGTGTGGCTTACAAAATCTTGGGACCTGTCGGCGATGCCAATATCAATGTCGATATGATTGTGCAGAACATCTCGGTTAAGGATAAAAAAACCGATTTAACCTTCACCGTGCCGCGTGGAGATTGCGATCAGGCGGTAGAAATTGTGCAAGGTAAATTGCAGGAAATCGGTGGCGGTGCGAGTGTTTCTGGCTCGCCGATTGCGAAAGTGTCGTTGGTCGGTGTGGGAATGCGTTCGCATTCGGCGGTGGCGAGCAAAATGTTCAAAACTCTTGCCGATGAAGGAATAAATATCCGCATCATTACTACCAGCGAAATCAAAATCTCCGTCGGTATCGATGAAAAATATCTCGAACTTGCCGTGCGTTCATTGCACGATGCTTTTGAATTAGATAAACCTGCGAAGGTCTTCTAATCTTATTGCTTATAGTCGTTTCACTTCAAAATAATACTGCGTTGGCTTCACCTCGCCGTATTCCGCATACTGTCTTCGGCTCGCCGCCTTGTCTTATTTTGAATTGAAACGACTATAACTATCAAATAAAAAAAACCGTAGCTATCAACTGCGGTTTTTTTATATCTTTTATTATTTTTTCTACGCTGTTATTGATAAAAATTACAGCTTTTCTAAATATTCAATCGGCACTGTTTTAGTTAGCCAAACTCCGTTTTCGGATAAAAAGAATTCAAAATCGTCCTCACACATTTTTGCGCTATCAATTTTGTAAATAACGGGCTTGCCGTGTCTTTTTCCGACGATTGTTGCCGTTTCGGTATCTTTCGATAGATGAACATAAAGCCGAGATTTTGGAATTAAGCCTTGTTCATCGATTGAATTTTCATATTTTTCCGCCGTGCCGTGATAAAGAATTGGCGGTGGAATTTCTCGTTTTAACTGCACATCTACCGCAATCGAATGACCTTGATTAGCGCGAATTAGAGAACGGTTTTCATTAAAGGAGTAGCGTTTTTTACCGTCGGTTTCGACAATTTTTTCTAATAACTCTTGATTTATAACAACGGAAAAAATTTTACTAATTCCCGCAATGAGTTCATCAACTTTCGCCCAACCGTTTTTATCCAGTTTTATTCCGATAACTTCTGGTTTATGGCGCAATACAAGAGCAATGATTTTGCTGATTTTGTCTAATTCCTTTTTGCGCATTTTTTAGCCTTTTTGTTTGAAGTGTTGAATATATAGTCGTTTCAATTCAAAATAAGACAAGGCAGCGAGCTTAAAGACTGTATAAGAATACGGCGAGGCGAAGCTCACGCAGTATTATTTTGAAGTGGAACGACTATAAAAAAATATAAAAAAACTCCCGCTTAAAGCAGGAGTAACAAGCAAAAAACACAAATGAAAAAACTAAATTATTTAGAAGCGGTAACCGAATTCCAACCAAATTTGCCGACCTGGATCGTAAGTTGGAACCGCGGCTTCTTTTGAATTATTGTAAGAAACAACCGCGGCGGATTTTTTATTCAGAATATTGGTTACATCGAAGTCGAAAAACACCGCGCTATCTCGCTCTTTATTCACCGTATATTCGCCGCCGAATTTCATATCCCAAGAGAACTTGCTTGGCACGCGGAATTTACGGTAGTAATAAACAATACTTGAACCCGACGGTTGTTCGATGCCTATCTTTGTCGGAGTAGTGCGTAATTTGTTGTCGGAGGCGTATTCTTCATAACTTCTACGGAATTGGAAGACATTACCGATATGGTATTTACCACCGAGCATATTCCATTCAGAGTTGGTCGTCAAAGCTATTTTGTAAGGTTGCGCATAGTCTGATTGTGGCATTTTGGATTTCGGAATTAAATCGCCGTCATAGAGCACAAAATCATCATCGGTTTCTCGTAGGTAAGTGTTGTATTTACCGATATTGCCTTTCTTTTTCTGCCAGGTGTAGTCAAATGCAAAGCTGTGTTCGGTATTTTTCCACTTCAACGGTTCTGTGTTTTTGATATTGACATTGACTTGATCAACTTTGTAATGACCGTTATTTGTAATTACGCGGTAATAAGTATCCGAAGGGTCGGTTAAGCCTAATTCATCGGTATATCCCATACGGATATCGTCGCGGTAGTTACGGTGAATATAGTTTGCGGTTAATAAGACAGGTCCCATTTGTTGAGTAAAACCGCCTGTGAATTCATCGGAATAGGGCGCTTTTAAGTGTTCGAATTGGCTGGCTTGTTCATCTGAGTTTTCATAATGAATTACGCAGTCCGTGTCGTTTCCTTCAACCCATAAATCATCGCTTACTGCATTTTCACCGCCTAATTCTTTGAGCGATTTACCGTCCATTCCTGCTTCTTTGGCTTTTTGATGATCCACATGTTTATAACCTTTGGCAGCCGAGCCTTTGTATTTACAAACATAATCTTGTTGTTTTATTTCTTCCCAATCTTTTTCTGGACCAGAACGGCGCACATCGGTATTTAAGCTATTGATGCGACGGTCAAAAATTGTGCCGAACATCGTGGTTGAACCGACATATCTATTTATCCCGCCCGTGATATGCGTTGCCCATTCGGGATTGTCTTTGTTGTATGGAAGACCGTAATCAACGGTAAAGCGGTGCGCTGGTTCCCATTTTTTTAGGAAATTGCTGTAACCGATATTGATACCAGGACGGATTTTGAGTTCGCCGAATTTTTCTGACGGTAAAGTAATTTCGTCTTGCAAATAGAAATTCAATTTATTTTCGGAAAGGCGGACTTTTTCGTTGCCTTTATAAAAATAAGCCGTGCCGATGTATTGCCCGTAAGGCCAAACTTGAATTGTCTTTGTCCCGCGGTCTTCTTCGACGATTGTGCCTTCGGGATAATCTTTCATCGCGGAGAATTTGCGCGGGTCATATGCTTTGGACGGATCACACCAACTTTGATCGGTTTGTAAGCAGAGTTGCTGCTGTTCTTTGGTCATCGGTTTTTGTGCTTTTACCGATTGCCATAAATCTTGGTCGTATTGAAAATCATATTTTTTATGGTCCAGCTCCGCCCCGATTTCGACTTTATGTTCGGTGATGCCGACCTTGAAGGGATTGAATTCCTGACCGATTTTCTGATTGATGCTAAATTGATTTTGCGTGCTCGGTGAATAAGTTCCTTCCCGTGCCCAAGCCGCCCAGTTCGACCAATTTTTATTATCAGAAACCGCCCAATATTTGATATTTGTATTACCGTGTGAAACAGTTCTATCTTGCAATTTAGAAATCGCGGTTTGCGAAGTCAATTTACCGACATCGTTATTCCAAGTGGTTTTTTGATTAAGTATGTGTCCGCCGTGTTTTTTGTCATAAAAATCTTCGGCTTTTGCACCTTCGATAAAAGTGCGGTCGTAATCGGGAGCGTAGGTGTAGGACAATTCTAAATTGAGGTCTTCGCTTGGATCGTAATAAACCTTGGCGAAGGCGTTATAGACATATTGCTTGGATTTTTTCTTGACATTTTCGTGATCGACGGTTGTCGCCCAAGCACCGCCGTTGTAAGTTTTGTAATACTCATCAACACCCAAAGTCATCGGTTTGACTGATTGGTTACGGGTGAATTGTCCTATAACTCCGAGTTTATCGGAAACCTTACTTTCCGCTGTAATCGTGGTGAAATTTTTGATAAAAGCGGGATGTTTGCCGTCCGCTGCGGTGGAATTTAAGAATTCTTCTCGTTCGCCGTCTTCGTCGTAAATGTGATAACTAGTCAAAGATGCGGGAAAACCGCGCTCGGCATTACCGTTTGTATAACGATGTTTGACGGTAACCGATAAATCTTTTTCAGGTCGTTTGGTTTCTGCTTCAATAACACCGCCGTTAAAGCCAGAATATTTCGCGCTGATATTTGAGTCCTGCATCGTTACACTTTTGATTAAAGATGTATCGATATTTACACCTTGACTGCGACCTTCGGGACGACCGGGCCAAGAGCCAGAGCCAGACGGGTCGATGTTGTTATTGATATTGATACCGTCGATGAGAAAAGCATTTTGATAAACCTGACCGCCCGCGATGGAAACTTCCAAGGGACTGATATCGCCCATATTTTCGGAAGTTGTAGCCGTGCGAGAAATTTGCACCGCTTTGGTGCGTAGTAGAGAGGTTATATCGCTATTTCCCGCAGGGCGAGAGCGGATTTCTTTTTCGCTGATTTTGGTTTGATATGCGTCATTGATATCTTTTTTCTGTTCGCCAGTTACGCGGATTACTCCTAAGTCTGTATTAACCGCTGGGGCAGCAGTGTTATTTTGTATTGCTTCTGGCGGAATGGCATCGACGGTATCGACAAAATTAGTGGTTTCTGTATCGGAAACAGGAATTTCAGCACCGTCGGCAAAATTAGCGTTCGCTGTTGCAGCGTATTGCGGCTGTGCTGCAAGTTCTATTTGTTCGGTTACAGGAGAATTTGTGAGAGTTTCGGCGGTTTTTTCGTATTGATAGGGATTGTTTGTAAGCAAATCGCCGTTATTTGTATTTGTTTGTGTGTAATTTGTTGTGTAAATATTGCTTGCGGTATCGACAAAATTCGGCGAAGTTTCTGCAATATAGGCATTTGGTTCGAGAAGTGGCGGTGCATCTGGAATAAGAGAACCGTAAGTTGTGCCTTGCGAAAGTCCGTCATTTAGGGAATTTTGAAAATTTTCCGTCCCGAAATTTATTTGTCCCACTCTTGCGGTGGGCGCGACAAAATCATCTGCTATCGCCGTGGAGGATAGGGTTGCGATAGCAAAGGAAAGGTTTTTTATACGCATAGATTTCCTTCTGAAAGTAATTAAAATAAGATTATTTCTTGTTTAGATTATCAGAAGTTTTGTATTTGAACAACAAAAAAATCTAGCGGAGAAATTTTTTCAGTGTGTTATAGTCGTTTCACTTCAAAATAAGACAAGGCAGCGAGCCGAAGACAGTATCTAGAATACGGCGAGGCGAAGCTAACGCAGTATTATTTTGAACTGGAACGACTATATTAAGTAAGTGTAATTTAATAATTGCCTTGTTTTTATAGTCGTTCCATTTCAAAATAATACTGCGTTAGCTTCGCCTCGCCGTATTCTAGATACTGTCTTCGGCTCGCTGCTTTGTCTTATTTTGAACTGAAACGACTATGTTATCTCTTGCGTATTATTTTTTATACTCTAGTTATATTTTTTTTTTGCACTGTTGAATAAAAAAACGGCGGAAAATAATATTCCGCCGTTGTCTTTTTCAATTGGAATTAGCCGAAAGTGAATGGAAGAATTACTTTTTCAGGTTTTATTCTCTGTTCGATAGTGCATTTATTTATTCCCGTAATTCTTTTACTCATCAGTCCGTGGCATCCTTTCACAAATTCGCGTATTTTTTCTAGATTATTGATTGCAGTTGTATTACCTTGATCGGCAGCTTTTACTAACCATTCGAATGCGGTTTCATAATTTTCTTCCACGATATGACCGTAGTAATACATTATTCCTAAATTGTTTTGCGCATCAGCATTACCGTTTTCTGCCGCTTTGGTATACCAATAAAGAGCTTGGTCTAAATCAACTTCCGTGCCTTTGCCGCTTTCATACATAATCCCGAGGTTGCTTTGTGCATCGGTATGACCGAGTTCGGCGGCTTCCAAGTAATACTTCATAGCTAAATCCATATTTTGCGGCACACCGTCGCCGTTTTGATAGATAACGGCGAGGTTATTTTGAGCATAGAAATTGCCTTTTTTCGCGGCTAATTCGTAGTATTCGATTGCTTTTGTAATACTTTTCTTGACACCTGTACCAGTATGAAACATTACCGCCAGAGAGAATTGTGCGTCAGTGTAATCTTGTTGTGCTGCTTTGAAATACCACTCATAAGCTTTATCGTAATTTTGATGCGTGCAAATGCCGTTTTCATAGCAATAGCCAAGCGTGTATTGGCAAGGTGCGTAACCTGCATCGGCGGCTTGTGTCCAAACGGTTATTGCTTGTTTGTCGTTGATATCCGTGCCTTTGCCGAGTTGGTAGAGTTTTCCTAAATCAAGTTTTGCTTTATTGAAACCTTTGTCGGAAGCGCGACGAAGTAAGCGGTATGCAGCGTAATAGTTGATGTCGTGGTGGATACCGTCAAGATAAATTTTGGCAAGATGGTATTGGGCTTCAACAACTTCTTGGTCAGCGGCTTTTTTGAGAATTTTGATGGCTTCGTCGTAGCCCGACATTTGAAAAGCTTTGCTGTAAAGCTCGTAGGCTAAATCTAAATCGACGACCGAACCTTGACCGTTTAATGCCATTTCTGCTAGCACGGGATAAGCATCGCGGGAGTTTTCTCTTGCTGCCAGAGTGTAAAAATCAAAAGCCGAGCGTAAATCAACTTCACAACCGATGCCTTCGCGATACATTTGCCCTAGTTTGAGATAAGCGGGGACGAATTTATCCGCCGCTGCTTGAATATAAAAATCGATTGCTTTTTTGTAGTCTTTTTCGCAGGCTTGAGCTTTTTCGTGCATCAAACCGAGTCGAAATTTTGCAGCAGCTGAACCGTTTTTTGCCGCGATTTCGTAGATTTGTTTTGCGGTTGGAAAATCTTGATTGCGACCGTGTCCGAAATAATATTTTTCCGCTATTTGGAACTGTTTTTCGGCATCATGATTTTGTAAATTTGCTAAATCCTCTTGTTTGTTTTGTTCGGCGAGTTCATCAGATTGACGGATATCTTCCTCTTCAAAATGATTAAGCCAGAATTCGGCGGAAAATGCTTGCGAATTTTGAGCGGATTCTTCTGTGGGAATAAAACCTTTGGCGATTTCTGCGGGCGGTTCTTGGTAGTAAATATTTTTTTCGATTTGGAAAAATGCTCTTTGCATTTTGGCAACCGATAAGTTGAACCATTCTTTCTTTTTATTTCCATCAACGCAAAATTCGGCAAGTTCGGTTTGTAAGCGTTTTGTAATATCTTCGGCGTTATCGATTAAGGCTTTATATTTCAAATGAAATTCGCCTAATGCCTCATTTTGTTCATTAAGTTTTTCGATGATGTAAGAAGGGTCTTGTGCCGACCAAGAAATTTTTACGATATTTGCTGGATAAGCAGTATTGATTGCAATATAAAACCAAGATTTCATAATTAAGAATAAATTTGATGTTATAAATAAAGATAAAACTGACGGATTAACCGCCAGCGTTTTGGGAAGTTTAATTAAAACGGTAAGTAAAACCAGCTCTAACTTGTCCGCCGCGAGCTTTTCCGACCGTGCCACGAGCGGCAATATCAAAGCTTAATGGACTATTTTCTGGCTGCCAAGAGTAACCGACTTCCGCCGTGCCACTAGAACCTTTCAAGCTCGGAGTAGTAATGCCGTAACCGTCGATTGTGGCATTTGCCGTGCCCGACATCTCATATTCATATCCCGCACCGAAGAAGAGATTATGACCGTGTCCAAGTTCAATATTGTCGCGAACACCAACTTGCACTTGACGGCTGTTCGAAGCTTTGGAATGAAATTCTTCGCCGCTAGTAAGCGTTGCCGTGCCAGCATTCAAATGCGTGTGGTTGTAGCGGGCGTAGAGATCGAGCGTATTGCTGCCAAGCTCAATTTCCTGACCGATACCGATGCTGCCACCGACATAGTTGCGACTTAAATCGTATTTTTCGTCATTACGGATATTGCCTTGTGGATCGATAAAAACGAAGTCGCGACTTTCATAATCTTGTTTTGCACGCCCCGCACGGAAGTTTGCTTCACCGTAAAAACCGCTGTTTAACTTATGCCGCGCGTAAAGCCCAACGCCCGTGTAGGAAATATCACCGTCGGCGCGCGTACCGTCGTCTAAATGGCTGTCGTAGTTTGCTTTGCCGTGTTCTAAATATGCACCAAGCGTGCTCGCACCAGCATCTTGCGCGATATCAAATGCTCCTCCAAGTGTGAGGCTAATACCGTTGTTATTGACATAAGAACCCGATTCATAGCGTTTTCTGCTTGCATCCATATAAACAATCGGGCGAGCGGAATTTTTTTCCATTCCACCAGTGCGATTTTTTCTATCAGAGCTGCGCACGGCAGTTGCAAAATTGTTCGAGCCATCACGCAAAAGCCCCAAACTTGCTGCGGTCGATTCAGGGAAAGATTTGGTTTTTGTATCAACGGTAAAGTGCGACGGAAGCGGAGTTTGACCGTTATTTAATCCGACGTTACCAGTATTTGTTCCGTTCTGGTTGAAGGACGGGTTGTAAGAAAGATTTTGTTTGAAAGATAGGTCGAGATTTTTGTCATCATCGGTTTTTACGATATCGGCGATATCAGCTGATAAAGCTACACCGCGATAAACCTTACCGTCTTTGATATCCGAAATTGTGCCGCTCCCCGTATTGCTAATCAAATGCACAACATCGCCTGCGGCAACATTCGCGCCTGCTCGGGGTAAATAAGCATTAACGGTAGTGTTAGATAAATCGGATTTGTTATTGCCAGTGAGTTCCAGCGCGGTATCACCGTTTTCTAGATTGCTCGGTAAATAGAAATTGATTTCGTCAAAACCTTCTATTCCCGCGGCTTTAATTTTGTTTTTGACCGTAATTGGCTGTTTTTCTGAACCGAGATTTAAGTTATTTCCGCTTCTAGTCGCGTCTTTGTGTAAATTCGCCGCACCGCGAATTTTGCCGCCAACGGTGATTTCAGCGTCATCGGTCGCGAAAATGTTGATGTTGTTATCTGTGATGTTGCCGTTGAAATTTTTAACCGCGGTGATATTCGCTCCGACCGTAAATTCACTATCAATTGGCTTGTCTTCTAAACCGATATTGAGCGTGTTATTGCTGATATCCGCCTCGGAAAATTTGTAATAGTCTCTGCCGCCAGCGATTAAATCGATATTGCCGCCAACACCGCCATTCCCCGTGATATCAATACTGTTGTTTTCAATACGAACGGGAGTTTTTTCATCTGCCGATGCGTTGTTGAAATAAATATGACGCAGACTGCCGCCAGCAATGCCGAAGTCTTCTATTACATATTTACCGTCCATACCAACAGGCGTATTTTCCAAAGCAAGACGGTTGTCATTAACCAGCACTGGCTCTTCTGGTTTGTTGCTGTCATAAATGTTGAAACTTACGCCAAACATATGACCGCCCACGGAAGATTTGCCAGCTTCATCACCGCGGATTTCTAGGCTGTTATTCGTAATTTGAGACGGAATTAAATAACCGCCGTCAAGTAAAACCGCATTTTCTTTGACGGTCGAGTTTTCGATTATTCCTGAATTATTCGATAAGGCTGCATCGACTGGCTTAATTTTTCCGCTTCCGCTACCAGCTTTACCAACCGTTGCAGCTTGCACCGTGCTGTTCGAAATTTCTAAACGGTTTGAATCAACCCGTTGCGCACCGTTGCCAGTAACAACGCGCCCAGTCGTGGAATTTTCAATTTGTAACAAGTTACCGCGCGATGAATACGGACCATTACCAGCATTAACCGAACCTTTTACCGTCGAATCCTTGATGAGAACAATGTTTTCATTAGCATCACCTTGGATTGAACTACCGCCTGTAACCGAACCGTAAATTTCAGAATTAGTGATTGCAACTTTGTTCTGGTCAGCGTGAATGTTGCCGCCTTCTCCGCCATAAACCGTTACCGCGTGCGAATTGTCAATATTGACAACATTGAAATCCGCCGTTGATTCCGCATCAAGATTGTTTCCTGCACCGTTGTTGGATTTTCCGCCATAAACCAAGTTGATGTTTGAACTGTTTTTGATATTTACCGTATTAGCGTTGGTGGAGGCAATTATTCCTTCTGCTGTTGAGAGCATTGCGCCTGAATGATAGCTTTCTGCATTACCGCCATAAACATTGAAATAACCAACTTCTTGGTTTGTTTCGTTGCCGTCTTTATCGAGATACTTAATTTCATTGCCGATGCCGTTGATATTTACTGTGTTGTGTTCAACTAAACCGTTGAATGAGACACCACCAACAAAATCAGCACCACCTGTGTTTTGGTTGTGTTTGCGGTTCAGGTGTTCGGTATTGACATAATTGACATCAACCGTGTTGTAGCCAGCATATTCATCACCTCGCCCGCCAGCAATGGTTACGCTACCTTTTACATATCCATTCGGATACAAAGTGTTTAGTGAAACGATGGCGTGGTTGTTTTTGACTTTTGTTCCTTGCCCTGCAATTGCATTTTCGTAAGGTGAGTAGTAATCGGGCGAAATGCCATTTCGGACATTGACCACTGTTAGCGTGTTGTTTTCGACAAACTCACTTGCGCCGTTCTGCCCAAGCGGCCAGCGAGAGAGTGAGGTGTTTGGCGCATCAATTGTTCCCGTGTTTCCCGTAGAAAAATCTAATTTGCTGCAATCAATCTCGCCCTTACCTGTGCCGCATTTTGACCCATCAACGAATTTTCCTGCATCTGTCCAAAGAACATCGTGGCTTTCTGCCTGCGCTATCAATGCAATCGAAAGTAAGCCAATAGCTTGCTGGATTTTCTTGTTAGATATTTTTTGTTTCATTTATGTTGCCTCAATCATTTGTAACGGTTAATAAAAGTTGCTCTGAACAATAAAAATACTGTCATGTCCGCGAAAAACTGAGTTGCAGAGCGATAAATTCAGCTTGCAAAGGGATTTTGCTGGCATAAACAGAATTGATATTTCAGAGTGGAAAATTGTATATTTTTTGATGAAAAGTTGTTTTTTTTTTTTTTTTTTGCTGTTATTGAGAATTTTATTTTATTGATGGTAAAAGTTAATATTTTTCTGGTATTTTTTTGTAATTTAGTTTGTTGAGAGTGTTGATGTGATTGATTTTTTGTTGTGATATTTATATTTTTTGCTAATAATTTTTTGCTGATTTTGCGTTGATGGAATTGAGGTTTAGAATGCG
>JAGBJT010000002.1 GCA_017934275.1 Cardiobacteriaceae bacterium
CAAAGAGCTTCTTTGTCAAGCAAAGAAGCTCTGTAAGAGTACTCTTACAGTTTGCATTGCACGACTTATAGTCGTTCCACTTCAAAATAATACTGCGTTAGCTTCGCCTCGCCGTATTCTGCATACTGTCTTCGGCTCGCTGCCTTGTCTTATTTTGAACTGAAACGACTATATGAATTACAAATAAAAATCCCCGCTATGAAAACGGGGAGAAAAAAGTAACTAACCTGTATTTTTTACACCGACATTTTTAGCGGTGCGTTTAGTAAAGCCAATGCCCTACCGATTGTGTCAATTTTGGTTCGGTGTTTGAGATCAAGAATGCGCTGAATTTCTGGCGGATTAGTGTCTAACAGCCGTGCTAATTCAGATTTTTTCACCTTTCTATCAATCATCACATTGTGCAGAAGCACTTTCGCATACACCGTTTCAGGAACATATACCGCAACTTCTTGCTCCATTCCTTCCGATGCTAGAGGAAATTTTTCCATTCGCAAAAAAGAATTTGTTATCGCAGCAAAAAGTGCTTGTTCAGCCAAAGTTATTGTTTCAGCTTTCGAGGTTCCGCTAACAATAATTTCGGGAATATCACGAAATCTGGCTGTAACTGTATATCCTTCCAATCCATTGAACTGTGCGAAGTAATACATTCAGCCTCCAAAATAAGACACAGCACTACAAAAATATAGTGCTGTGTTTCTTTGCCTTACTCGGCGGTCTCATTATTGGCTGGGTTATCGTCGTGTTCCTCGCCGCGCAGAACATTCCATACGCCGAAAGAAATCAAAAACGCAACCAAAATTATCCAAGCGATATACAACATATTTCCGTCCTCCCATCAATATGCACTGTGGTCGTTTTTACGGATAAAGTCAGTTGTAACCTTACCGCGCATCAGGTAGTAACACCAACCAGTGTAAGTAATCAAAATCGGCACTGCGATAACGGTAACAATTGTCATCACCACCAATGTGTAATTACTTGCGGTTACATTCCAGAGCGTCAAACTGTGGTTCGGTTCGCTGTAAGACGGCATTACAAATGGGAATAATGCAATACCAGCCGTGCAGATAATTCCGAGCATTCCAACAGCAGATGACCAGAATGCGATGAACATTTTTTCTGCTTTAACCAATAAGAATGCACCGATTAATCCTGCATAACCCAAAATTGGGAAGAGGAACAAGAACGGCATACTGTAATAGTTGTGCAGTAAAGGAACACCGCGAGCTACTTGCTGAATGGTTGGATCAGGAGCAGCCGCATAAAGTGCAGCAGAGGCATTTTGCAAAGCATAACCTTCACGGAAGAAAGTCCAGATACCAGCGAGCGTAAATGCTCCAAGCGCAACGCCTAATGCATAAGGCATAATTTTGAGCGTGCGAGCTTGAATATCACCTTCGGTGCGCAATGCCAAGAAAACTGAACCGTGGAATATCAGCATTCCCGCTGAAACCAATCCGCAGATTAAAGCGAACGGATGCAACAAGGTTACGAACAAGAAAAACGGTCCTTTATCAAACAACGGACGAAGCGTATCGGTGTCGTAATGGAATGGAAGTCCAATCAATAAGTTACCGAAAGCAACTCCGAATAACAATGCAGGTCCAAAGCTACCAGCGAACAAAGCCCAATCCCACATTTTTCTCCAAGACGGATCATTGATTTTGCTTCGATAATCAAATCCCGTTGGACGGAAAAATAAGCACCACAAAACTGCGAGCAATGCGAGATAAAGTCCTGAAAACGCTGCGGCATAAACAAATTGCCAAGCTGCGAACAATGCACCACCTGCGGTAATAAACCAAACTTGGTTACCGTCCCAGTGCGGTCCGATTGTGTTAATGATTGCACGGCGTTCTTCGTCTGTTTTTCCTGCAAAAGGCAAGAGAGAGCCAACCCCCATATCGTGTCCGTCCATCGTGGCGAAACCAACAAACAATACTCCGACCAGCACCCACCAAAGAACTTTCAAGAAGATATAAGAGTTAGGTCCTATAAACATATCCAACATAAACTCACTCCTTAATGATGTGCTTCATTGGCATAACGACCGAGCCCCAAAGAACCTGGTCCTTGTTTTGAGAAGCGGATCATCAAATACATTTCGGCGCATAACAGCAATGAATACAAGCCGATAAATCCGAACAAAGAAAGCCACAAACTTCCCGCGGTTAATGAAGAAGCAGAAGCAGAAGTCGGAAGAACACCGTAAAGCGTCCAAGGCTGACGACCATATTCCGCAACAAACCAGCCACATTCGCAAGCAATCCACGGTAATGGCAAGGTGTAAAACGCGGTTTTAAGGAGAAGTGGTTTTTGATGGAAATTGTTTTTGAGAGTTGAATAAAACGCGACAATAAACAGCAAGAACATAAAGAATCCAGCTGCAACCATAATTCTGAATGCGTAGAAGTTAGCGGTTACTGGCGGAATACTCAAACGGGCTGCTTTTTTAATGTCAGCATCGGTAGCCGATTGCAGATTACATTTGCTTGCTTCGGTAGCGACACAGTTCGGCAAAGAATATTTCAAGAGAAGACCGAAGCCTAAATCTTTTTCGTTTTTAAGAACGATATCTCTTGCCGCAGTATTACTTTTATCTTTACGGTAAGCTTCTAATGCAATCACTGCTTCACGACCGCGTTTAATTCTTTCTTCGTTGAGCGCAACCATTTCTTTAACGCCAGGAATTTCTTTGGTTAAAGAACGAGTGCCGATAATCCCCATCACAGCAGGAATTTTGATTGAGAAAGCATTACTCATCGATTCTTCGCTTGGGAATGCAATCACATTAAAGCCAGCAGGAGCTGGTTCTTGTTCCCACATTGCTTCGATTGCAACCAATTTTTCTGGTTGTTCTTTACCGATGGTGTAACCAGCTTCGTCGCCCATAACAATTACGGAAATTGATGCAGCTAAGCCGAAAGCAGCCGCGACACGGAAGCTTTTTTTCGCAAATTGCACATCTTGCTTGCGTAGTAAATACCAAGAAGAAATCGCGAGCACGAAAATCGAGCCTGTTACATATCCAGCTGATGTGGTGTGTAGGAATTTTTCTTGTGCGAACGGGTTAAAGAGTAATTCACCGAAGCTATGCAAATCCATACGAACGCTATCTGGGTTGAACTTCAAACCAGATGGGTGCTGCATACAACCGTTTGCCACCAAAATCCACAAAGCCGACAAGTTTGAGCCGAATGCGGTGCAGAAAGTAGCTACCCAATGTTGTTTGCGAGTCATTCTGTCCCAACCGAAGAAGAACATACCGACGAAGGTAGATTCGAGGAAGAATGCAAATAACGCTTCAATTGCTAGCGGTGCCCCGAACATATCGCCCACATAGTGTGAGTAATAAGCCCAGTTGGTACCGAATTGGAATTCCATTGTGATACCAGTAACAACCCCGAGCGCGAAATTTATACCGAAGAGTTTTCCCCAGAATTTGGTCATATCTTTGTAAATTTCTTTACCGCTAACGAGATATGCGGCTTCCATTGTTACAACGATAAATGAGAGACCCAATGTCAGAGGAACGAACAAAAAGTGATACATCGCGGTCAGAGCAAACTGTAATCGCGACAGTTCTACTAGATCCATCTTTTTTTTGCCTCCAAATTGATAAATATTTGAGAAACTAGATTTGATTTGCAAAAAACGGTATTTTTTTGCGCTTTGTGTTTGCTTTTTTACGCATTTTTCGCAAATTTCCAGCGCGGCAAGAATATGCGAATTTGCAAAAAAATACAATCAAAAAAGATAGAAAATTTTTATAAATATCGATAAATAATAATTTTTCTCATTTAATCTAAAACTGCTCAAATTGCATTTTATTTCTTTATTTTTCAATACACATTACCGTGATAATCTGCAATATTTATTATCTCATTTGCAAATATTGTGGATTTTTGCCGTAACAAATAGCACATTTGTAACATTTTGTCTTATTAGCAATTTTGCTGATAAATATCCGTCCAATTCTTTTTGTGATTTTTACAAATTTCAGATTGCCGTTTATTTGCAAATTTGCTGCTAGATAAAATATGCGTTTCTCATTACAAACAACTTCAAAACACATACTTATGCCTACACAAAATCCGAATTCCGTCAAATTAACCGACAAGGATTTTCTCCGCAATCTCCTTATTCCCGAACAAAAAACGCTGCATCTTGCTCTGATTTTGGCATTGCTTGCGGCGGTAATAATCATTTTGCAAAACGCCCTACTCTCTCGTTTATTTGCTAATTGGCTGGATAGTTTGCGTGCATTTAGCGGTGAAATTGAAGTTGGCGGTGCTTTTATTGATTCGCGCACGGTGGAAGTTGCGGCAAAGGCGGAAAAAACCGCATCAGCTGTGTCGGAACTGAAATATTTTTTACCGTTTTTATGTATTTTTTTGCTACTGCGCCCCGTTCTCAATTACGCCAAAGAGCAGATTTTGCAAAGGGCAAGCTTCAAATTACGGACGAATTTGCGCGCGCGTTTATTGAAAGATATTGCAATTTTGGGGCTAGAAAAACGGGCAATTGGCAGTGATGGCGCGATTTCTACGATTATTTTGGAGCAAGTTGATGCTTTGGACGGCTACATCACTCGTTATGCGGTGCAGCAGAAGCTGGCGATGGCGATGCCCGTGATGATTGTGTTTTCTGTTGCAATTTTTAGTCCATTTGCGGCATTGCTTTTACTTCTCACCGCGCCATTGGTGCCGCTTTTTATGATTTTGTTCGGTCGCGCGGCTTCTGAACAAAACCGCTTACATCTTGCAGCACTTGCACGGCTTGGCGGGAGTTTTTTGGATTTACTGCGTGGTAGTGCGACTTTGCGACGGCTTAATGCGCAAGATGCCGCAGTTCAAACCGTTTCGCGCAATTCTTATTCCTACCGCGACCGCACGATGAGCGTTTTGCGTCTTGCTTTTTTGTCTTCCGCCGTATTGGAATTATTTGCCTCGCTTGCGATTGCGTTGGTAGCGGTTTATTTAGGTCTTGGTCTAATCGGAGTTTTGCCTTGGGCGAAGGGAGAAGTTCCCGTCGAATATCAAGGTGCTTTATTCATTTTGCTGCTTGCCCCTGAGTTTTACGCACCGCTGCGCCAACTTGGTGCGGATTATCACGACAAAGCCAAGGCGCAGGCGGCGGTTCATTCTTTGCGCAAAATCATTGAACGGGCAGAAAAATTAGCAGCCAAGCAAGGCACAATCGAACTTGACGGTAAAAATCCACCTGAAATCACAATCCGCGATTTGACAATTTATGGCGACGCTGAACGAATTCGCCTCAAATTAGCGAATTTGGAAATCAAATCTGGCGAGCGGATTTTGCTGCAAGGTGAAAGCGGTAGCGGCAAATCTTCGCTTTTGCAGGCTCTGCTTGGTTTTCTGCCTTATGACGGTGAAATAAAAATCAACGGTAATGAACTGTCGGAGTTAAATATCGAAAAATTCCGCAATGCAACCGCATATCTCGCACAAACTCCGCCGATTTTGGCAGGCACTATCGCGGAAAATTTACGCTTACCAAAACCAACCGCAACGGAAGATGAACTTTGGCAAGTTTTACGGCAAGTAGAAATGTTTGGACTTGTAATGCAATTGCCAGAGAAATTAAATACAAAATTAGGCGAACGCGGACAAGGTTTATCGGGCGGACAGCTGCAACGCTTGGCAATTGCGCAAATGCTGCTTTCAAACGCGAATTTCTGGCTACTCGACGAACCAACCGAACATCTCGACCCGCAAACCGCCAAGGAAATCTGCGACTTACTCAGGCGCACGAGCATTGATAAAACTCTACTTTTTGTCAGCCATACCGAAGATCATCTTGATTTTCTAGAAAAACGCGTTCTTATCGGTGAAAATTTACCGTAACGGTGCAAATTAAAAATATCGATAGTGCATTTTTTTCTACCCAAGATGAGCATCTTTCCAATATTCCTCACTTTGAATATCAAATAAACGGCTTTGCAATCTGTCAAATTCAAAACGCATTGATTTTCCTTGATAAATCTCGGAAATATTCGCCTCCAAACTCATCAACACCTTCACACGACGGTCATAAAACTCATCGATAAGCAAGAGCAATCTTTTAGCTCCATCTTCGGTATTTTCATCAATTATCGGCACAGAAACAATGCCAACATAGGCAAATCTTTGCGCGATATCGATGTAATCCTTTTGCGAATAATTACCGAGGCAAAGGTCTTTGAAAGCAAAAATAATGCTTTGTTTGCTGCGCCAAATAATGGGAATTTTGCGGGTGCCACAAAGATAAAATTCCTCCTGATATGTATCTTGATTTCCCGTTATTTCCAATAAATCTGACTTTATATTTTGAATGTTTTCATCTTCATTTCCACCGATACGGAAAATATTTTCCATTGAAAAATGCCGTCTTCTAAAATCTTCCCCATCTGGAACTTGATGCACGGTTAAATTTTCCTCAATCCAGTCAATTGCAGGAAGGAATCTTTCTCTTTGCAAACCGTTTTTGTATAAATCTTTTGGGATTATATTTGAAGTCGTTACTAATACAACTCCGTATTTATTTAATGCAACTAAAAGCCGATACAAAATCATCGCGTGCGTAATGTCAGAAACGAAGAATTCATCAAGGCAAATAATGTCGCAATTTTGGCTGATATCGCGAGCAATTTTGTCAAGTGGATTTTCGATATTGCCTTGATTTTGCAAGAAATTATTTATCTCCAACATAAAGCGGTGAAAATGCCTACGATTAACCCGAATGCCGTTTTGAGTTAAATATTCGACGAATAAATCCATAATAAAAGTTTTACCGCGACCAACTCCTCCCCAGCAATATAAACCTTTAATAACAGTATTATTTTTTTTACTAGACGGTAGAATTTTTTTGATAAAAGAGCGGTTATTTTTCTCCTCTTTTTGCCGTAAAAATAAGCCATCGGCTATGTTTTGCAGAATTTCCAAAACGGCGATTTGATGTTCATCTTCACTGAATGATTTTTCGACAACTTTTTGGCGGTAAATTTCTAATAAGTTCATTTTCAATTCTCTTTAATTACAAAATTAGGTCGTTCTGCCTTCTGATGATTTTCTTTATTATCAATTTCTAGGTTATTTTTTAAGTTATTTTTAAGCTTATTTTCAGCTTGTTTTTCAAGCTTATTTTTATTATCTGGAAAAGTAATTTTCTCACCGTAAATTTTTGCTTTTTTATGAAAAACTATATCCAAAACGGCTTTACATCTTGCGCCGATTTCGCGAATTCTGACCTTTTTCGAGCGTTTTTTGAGCACCGTATCGCGAGCATTAAATGCAATAGCTTGATGACCGTTAAATCGAGCTAAAAATATTGCTCGTTGGTTATGAAACTTTTGAGAAATAATCAAATAATCGCTGATATCAAATATCTTTTCAGCTCTTAACAGACTATCGAGCGTTCTTCTACCTGCATAATCTGCTTGAATATGATTTTCAGGAATTCCAGCCGCCATCAAGTCTTTTTTCATATCTTCGGGTTCATTGTAATAAATACTAGGATTTGCCCCGCTGACGATGAGATATTTCACCTTAGCGTTACGGTATAAATCCACCGCTGCATCAATACGATTTTTATAAAAGGGGTTAATTCTGCCGTCTTTTAATTTTTTATTTGTCCCTAAAACTATGGCAAAGTCTTTTTTCGGCAATTTTTTGATATCGCTATATATATATTTTTCGGAATATTTTTCGATACCGAAATAGCAGCAAAAAACAAATGCCGCTATAAAAAATATAGCGGCAAGGGTTATTTTCAAAATTAAAGAGTATTTAATTTTCATTAGTAACAGTGAGATTTTGCTGCGATTTTTGCGCCGTAAAGCTGAATTTTTCGCCGTCAAAACTCATTTTTATCAAGCTATCAGCTGTGAAATTGCCAGCCAAAATTTCCTTGGCAAGCGGATTTTCCAGATATTGCTGAATTGCGCGTTTCATCGGTCTTGCACCGAAAACTGGGTCGTAACCGTATTCCACCAATTTTTCCATCGCAATTTCATCAATTTCCAAAGCCAAATCCCGTTCTTGCAATTTTTGGCGCAATTTCGCCAGCTGAATTTCGGCAATCGCTCTGATATGTTTTTTACCGAGAGCGTGGAAAACAACGGTTTCATCGATACGGTTAATAAATTCTGGACGGAAATTTGCTCCAACCAGCTCCATCACCGCATCTTTTACTTCCTGATAAGTCTTTTCCGCCGTTGCTTGCTGGATTAAATCCGAACCGAGGTTGGAAGTCATAATGATGATGGTGTTGCGAAAATCCACGGTGCGACCTTGTCCATCGGTGAGCCGTCCGTCATCGAGCACTTGCAAAAGCACATTAAACACATCACCGTGCGCTTTTTCGATTTCATCGAGAAGAACAATCGAATACGGCTTACGGCGCACCTGTTCGGTCAGTTGTCCGCCCTGCTCATAACCGACATATCCAGGCGGCGCACCGATTAAGCGCGAAACGCTGTGCTTTTCCATATATTCCGACATATCAAGGCGCACGATATTTTCATCGCTATCAAACAAAAACTGCGCCAAAGTCCGTGCCAGTTCGGTTTTACCGACACCAGTTGGACCTAAAAATAAAAACGAACCGATTGGGCGTTTAGGGTCAGACAATCCTGCACGGCTACGGCGAATAGCATCACTAACCGCCGCAATTGCCGTAGTTTGACCGACAACGCGTTTTTCCAAAACTTCTTCTAGGCGCAGCAATTTTTCTTTTTCGCTTTCGAGCATTTTGGAGACAGGAATTCCCGTCCAGCGCGAGACAATTTCCGCAATTTCATCCGAACCGACTTCATTGCGCAAAAGTTGATTTTCTTTTTTATCCGACTGTTCCCGCTCATTATTAGCCGCCAGTTTGCGTTCCAGCTCTGGGATTAAGGCATATTGAATTTCGCTCATCCTCTCAAACTGCTGATTACGCTTGGCAACATCGAGTTCCATTTTGAGTTTGTCGATTTGCTCTTTGATTTCCGCCGAATTTTCGATACCTGATTTTTCCGCTTTCCAGATTTCTTCGAGGTCGGCATATTCTTTTTCGAGCTTTTTAATTTCATTTACTAAATCCACAAGCCGCCGCTGACTTGCCACATCTTTTTCTTTTTCCAGAGCCAAGCGTTCGATGTTTAATTGGATTAAACGGCGGTCGATTTTGTCCATCGCTTCTGGCTTACTGTCAAGTTCGAGACGGATTTGTGCTGCCGCTTCGTCGATTAAATCGATGGCTTTATCAGGAAGTTTGCGACCTGAAATGTAACGGTGCGAAAGTGTCGCCGCCGCAACCAGAGCGGGATCGGTGATATTTATACCGTGATGCACTTCATATCTCTCCTGCAAACCGCGCAAAATCGCCACCGTATCTTCAACCGTCGGTTCATCAACCATCACCTTCTGAAAACGGCGTTCCAGTGCGGCATCTTTCTCCATATATTGCCGATATTCATCGAGCGTCGTCGCACCGATACAGTGCAATTCACCACGCGCCAGAGCTGGTTTAAGCATATTCCCCGCATCCATCGAACCTTCGGCATTTCCCGCACCGACCATCGTGTGAATTTCATCGATAAACAAAATTACCTGACCATTGAGTTCTGTAATTTCATTTAGCACCGCTTTGAGCCGCTCTTCAAAATCACCACGATATTTCGAACCTGCCACCAAAGCCGCCATATCTAGCGAAAGCAGCATTTTTCCTTTCAAACTTTCAGGCACTTCACCATTGACAATTCTTTGCGCTAAACCTTCGACAATCGCAGTTTTACCAACACCAGGCTCACCGATAAGCACAGGATTGTTCTTGCCACGGCGTTGCAGAATTTGCATCGTGCGGCGGATTTCCTCATCGCGACCGATAACGGGGTCAATTTTTCCTTCCAGAGCTCTTTCGGTTACATCAACGCAATATTTCTTCAAAGCATCGCGTTTATCTTCGGCGTTTGCGTCATTGACGGTTTTGCCAGCACGGAGTTTTTCGATTTGAGCATTTACCGCATCTTTTCTCACGCCAGCCATCCAGAGCATTTGCGCAAAATTTCCTGTCGAAGAGCAAATTTCCGCCAAAACTAAATCGACAGAAATGTATTCATCACCGAGTTTCTGCGCACGGCGGTCGCATAAGTTAAGAATTCGAGAAAGTTCTGGGCTATATCTCATATCGCCATCGACTTTGCTAACTCGCGGCAAACCATCTAAAAACTGCTCGGTTTTGCTTTTCAAACCAGCGATATCAACACCAGACTTCTGCAAAATATTGACCGCAACTCCGCCGTCCTGATTAAGCAAAGCTGCAAAAAGATGCGCTGGTTCGATGTATTGCTGATCTCGTCCAAGCGCCAAAGACTGTGCTTCTTGCAGAGCTTCCTGCAAACGATTTGTGTATTGAGGCATAAATAAATTTCCTTAAAAAGTGAAAAACTGCCCTGTTTATGCCTTCCGTCGAACATATTTCAATTAACAAAAAAACAGCGGATAGAACCGCCATTTCTTTATTTACCTTCTTTTTCACCGCTACCGTCTGTTTTATCTTCCGTTGCAGCATCAGATTTATCCATTTCCGTTGCCTGCTGCATCGCGGCACTTGCAATCGCGACGGCTACCGCTTTTTCTGCCTCTTCTTTTTGTCTAGCAGCGAGTTTTTCTTCTTCGATAGCTTTTTTAATAATTTCCGCTTCGGTCGGTGCTGGTTCCCAAGCGTGATCGTCGGAAGCATTTTTGCTACGGTCATTTCTTAGAACTGCCACCAAACTTTCGCTTAATTCCCGAGTTTTCGAAACATACTGTTCGCCTGCCTGCTGACCTTGACGCAATTTTGGATCTGCTTTCCATTCGTGATAAAGCGTGAGCAGCATTTCCTCGTCATATTCCTTAAAAAACCGCGCTTGACGGTAAGCCATATACGGATGAACTCCCAATTCGATAAGTGCTTTTTTGGCAAGTTCCAAAGCGGATAAAAAATTGTCGCGCTGAATGCAGTCAATCCGCTGTTCCAGCAAGCGATACACGCTAACGCGGTCGCCGCCAGCACGAACAAAAATTTTCAGGCGCGGGAAATATTTATGAGCGGTTTTGATTATTTTTTCGGTAATTTCATCGTCTCCAACCGCGATGATGAGGATTTTCGCCTGCTCCGCTCCTGCTAGTTTGAGCAAATCTGCCTTACTCGCATCACCGTAATAAACCTTATGCCCGAAGCGTTTTAAGGTTTCGATGACTTTCGGATTGTTATCCAGAACCGTGCATTTTTGAGAGTTTGCGGTAAGCATTCTGCCGATAACCTGCCCGAAACTACCGTAACCCGCAATGATTATTGGATTTACCTCTTCTATTTCTTCCGAACCTTGATTGAGAACATTCGCGCGATGGCGGTTGTGGTGGCGATAAACCGCGTCATAAGCAATCATCAAAATCGGCGTTGCAAGCATCGACAGCGTTACTACCAAATTCAAAAACTTCACCTGCTCGCCTTGCAAAATCAAATTGCTCTGACAAAAAGCAAATAAAACATAGGCAAATTCACCGCCTTGCGCGAGCGCACAAGCAAAAAGCAAAGACTGCATCGATTTATGGCGAAAAATTTTGCCGATAACAAAAAGCGTAAAAAGCTTGAGCACGATGAGCAAAACCACCCATTGCGTGATTTTTACGGGATCTGCAATCAGCAAAGCAAAATCAATCCCCGCACCGACGGTCATAAAAAATAGTCCGAGCAGCAAACCTTTGAACGGTTCGATTGAGAGCTCAATTTCGTGGCGGTATTCGCTCTCCGAAAGCATCACACCCGCTAAAAATGTCCCCAATGCCGCTGAAAGTCCGAGTAATTCCATTAAATATGCAACACCAACTACGGTAATTAGTGCCGATGCGGTGAATAAATCACTAATCCCTGTCGAAATAATGAAACGAAAGATGTAACCGCTCAAAAAACGACCAACAAACACAATTAGAGCAAGCACCAGAAAAATCGCTAAAAACCGCACATATTCAGGCTGCGAAAAAAGCCAAGCCGAGATGGGATTTAAGTGCTGGTTCGACGATTCAATTTTGAAACCCGTGAGCAAGGGCAAAATCGCAAGCATCGGGATTACGGAAATATCTTGAAACAGCAAAACGGAAAAAACACTTCTACCGCCGCGCGTATTGAGCAATTTCTTTTCGTTCAAGGTTTGAATCACAATCGCAGTCGATGAAAGTGCCAAAATCATTCCAATTGCCAAAGATTGCCGTAAGTTTTCACCTAAACCTCTTGCCATCACCGCTAAAACTGCCGTGCAGAGCAGCATCTGCAAACCGCCCATTCCCAAAATCGGCACTCTTAATTTCAACAGCATCGACGGTTTGAGCTCTAATCCAATGAGAAAAAGCATCATCACCACGCCAAATTCCGACACCTGATGCAAATGATGTTGCGTCGCACCGCCTAAAAATCCCAGAACGCTCGGTCCAATAATCATTCCCGCAAGCAAATAGCCCAAAACCGAGCCGAGACGCAAAAATTTCGCAATCGGGACGGTAACAATCGCGGCAAGAAGAAATACGCTGATTTTGGCAAGCAAGTCGGTCATTTTTTGCGATTTCCTGAAATGTTTGTATGAGCTGATGATGGACGGTTTATTTATGGTTTATTTTTCTTCATATAACCGCGAGCTGATATTTACCGCATTTTTCCAGCGGTAGAAATAGCGTTCCACCGTCGGGAGTAAATCGAGATAGTGGGAATAATTTTGAATCTGCCGCTGTAAATTTTCATCTTCAATACGGCGCGCGTCGTGGATTACGAATGGCGGTAAATACTTCATATTGCAAAGCCCAGCCATACTTTCTAACGGTAACAAATAATCCCGCACTGCAACCCGCCGTCCTTCACCGCGGTAAGCCGAATAATCTTTACCGCCAGTCGAAGTAATCGTGCCGAAATATTTCCCCCGCAAAGCATTTCCACCTTCCCCGAAAGCGTAGCCGTGCTGCAAAACCACATCTTGCCAAGACTTCAAAATTCCAGGTGTCGAAAACCAATAAAACGGAAACTGCATCAAAACGACATCGTGCTTGTTGAGCAAAGATTGTTCATATTTAGGAAAGATAAATTCGTCGGGATAAGTCGCATACAAATCGTGCACCGTGATGTGCGGTTTTTCTTCCGCTATCGGCAAAAGCCGTGAATGTAGCCTCGATGAATGCAATGCAGGATGAGCAAAAAGCAAAAGCACTCGTTTTGTCATTATTTTTCGCCGCCTTTTTCTTTAACCGCGGCATCGGTGATTTCACTGCGTAAATATTTCCGTAAAAAGAAAAGCTGCGCCAAGATGAACACAAAAGACAAAGCCATCAATCCCCAAAATTTGAAAGCGATGTAAGCGTCATTCGATTTGAGCATAAACGCCATCACCACATTCAAAGCCGCCTCAAAAAGAAAAAATCCTACCCAGCAGAGATTGAGCTTTTTCCAGTTTTTCTCTGGCATATCGAGTGCTGAACCAAGCATCTTTTTGGTGAGATTTTCCGTTTCTTTGCCGTCCTTACTTTTTCCACCGTAAAGCAAAAACACCGCCGCAATCGCAATATTGAGCACCGTCGGTTTGAGTTTGATGAATAAATCGTCGTGCAACAGCAAGGTTATTCCACCCAAAATCCAAATTGCAGCGCAAATCAACCAAAGTTTTTTTTCAATTTCTTCACGGCGAAAAAGCTTCCAAAGAACTTGCAATAGGCAAGCAATCATTATTGCGGCGGTCGCGGTAAAAATCGCCGTCTCACCAGTTCCACCGCTAATTCGAACGATCACATAAGCAGCAATAAATGCCGCAGCTGGAAAAAAATCCTGCATAAAAAAATCCTGTTTTTTTCTTTTATAGTCGTTTCAGTTCAAAATAAAACAAGGCAGCGAGCCGAAGACAGTATGCTTAATACGGCGAGGCGAAGCTAACGCAGTATTATTTTGAAATGGAACGACTATATTTTGAAATTTAAGTAGACCAAAAGAGTTAATTCAAAGCACGGTTGCCGCGCAAGTAAGCACCGCAATTTGCTTTACCGAACATTCTTCGCGCAAACACTTCGCTGCTTCCGAAATTGTGGCAAATGTCGTCGCAACATCATCAATGAGCAAAATATTTTTACCGTTAAGTTCCGTCTTCGCAGCGTTTGACACATAAAAAGCATCACGCAAATTGCGTTTTCTTGCTTTACGGCTTTCCATTTCCGACTGCGGCAGACGGTGCTTACGACGCAGAAAATGCTTAACAAGCGTGATTTTCTGTTCTTTTGCCAATTCTGCCGCCAAATAATGCGTTTGGTTATAGGAGCGTTCCTGCAATCTGGGACGGGAAATCGGTAACGGTAGAAGATAAAAAACTTCATCTAAAAACGCAAAATCCGCACGGTTTTCAAAAGCTAAATCTTTGATTGTTAAAGAAAGAAAATCCAATGCACGGCGGTTATGCGCAAATTTCGCAGCCAAAATCACATCGCGAATTTTGTTGCCGTAACGGTATTTCGCCGCGAAAAAGTCAATCACAGGCGGATATTTCAAGCATCTTCCGCATAAATCACCAAAATTTTGCACGGGATTAGAGCAAGTGCGGCAATGCAGCGGCATCGCAATTAAAGCAGTTTGACATTTTGAACAAAGCACATCTTGCGAAAATTCCTCACAAGAGAGGCATTTTTGCGGCAGAAAATCCGCAATAATTTGTTCTAAAACCGCTTTCAACTTGTTATTTCCCATAACTGCAAGGCAAATAGATTGTAAGGAATGCTTATTTTTTTATAGAAGATAAAGAGAAAATTCTTGACAGATGTTTTTTAACAGCTAAAATCTCCGCCCTTCCGGAGAGATGGCAGAGTGGTTTAATGCACCGGTCTTGAAAACCGACGAGGCTTCGCGGTCTCCCAGGGTTCGAATCCCTGTCTCTCCGCCAGTTTTTATAGAAGCGGCTTTCACAAGTCGCTTTTTTTATTTCCTCTTCTGAAAACTATAGTCGTTTCAATTCAAAATAAGACAAGGCAGCGAGCCGAAGACAGTATGCCTAATACGGCGAGGCGAAGCTAACGCAGTATTATTTTGAAGTGGAACGACTAATATTGAGTTTTTCTCTCTTGCACGCAAATTAAGTCGCAATTTTTCTTACGCAAAAGCCTTTGCTAGACTTTTGCCTCTTTATCAAAACCAATCAGGGTGAAGAATGTTATTTTCTAGACGAATTACTAAATCTTTAACCGCCATTTCTTTTCTTATCAGCACGGCAATTTGCCAACTGACTTATGCCAACGATTTTTCCAAACCAACTCCAATAAAAATCACCGAAGAAAACAAAAAAGCATTTCAACTGGGTGCCACTCTTCTTGACAATTTTCATTACAGCGATATTTCGCTCAAATCTATTTCCCGCGATGTGCTCGAAGATTATTTGCACAACCTTGATCCTTCGGGAATTTATTTTTTACAAAGCGATATCAACGATTTTCTCCACTCCCGCTCTTTCGCGCTTGACCAAGATATTCGCAATGGCGACATCAAGTTAGCTATCGAAATTTTCGAACGCTACCGCGAACGGGCAATCAAATTAAGCGATTGGAGTTTGGAACGACTAAAAAAACCGCTTGACTTGAAACAAAAAGCAACCGTTCATATTCCCGACTACCGCGAGAAAAAACTCAAATCAATGCGTTGGTTTAGAACAGAAGAAGAACTTTTCGCTTATCAGGAAGCCCGTTTAGTTGATAGCGTAATCCGTCTAATGCTTTCTGGACGCAGCGAAGAAGAGGCGGTAAAAAAACTCATCACCAGATTGGAATCGCAGAAAAAACGCTTCAATCAAATGGATACCACCGATGTATTCAGTATTTATATGAATACGCTCGCGCACCGCTTCGACCCGCATTCGGCTTATATGTCGCCTGAAAGTAGTGAAGATTTTGATATTCATATGAGTTTGCAATTGCAAGGTATCGGTGCGACTTTGAGTGCAGATGAAGACAAAATTTCCGTTGCAGGCTTAACCCCAGGTGGTCCTGCAATCAAAAGCGGACAACTCAAAATTAAAGATCAAATCATTGCCGTCGGCGAAGGCGAAAACGGTGAAATGCAAGATATCGTCGGTATGCGGCTCGATAAGGCGGTTCGCTTAATTCGCGGTAAAAAAGGAACAACCGTGCGGCTCTTGGTTGAACCTGCAAGCGGCAATCCGCCAGAAAAAGAAATAAAACTAATCCGCGACACCATCAATTTGGAAGACCAAGCCGCGCAAGGCTACATCGAAGAAGTCGAAATCGAAGGCAAGCAGGAAAAAATCGGGGTTATCAACCTTCCGTCCTTTTATATGGATTTTGACGGTGCGAATAAGGGACGAAAAAACTACCGCTCTACCAGCCGCGATATCAAAAAAATTCTCGAAGATATGAACGAAAAAAATGTCTCGGGAATAATCATTGACTTGCGTGATGACGGTGGCGGCTCGCTGATGGAAGTTGTCAAAACCGTCGGATTGTTTATCGACCGCGGTCCTGTGGTTACCGTCGTCAATGCCAAAGGTAAAGATGACGAACACTGGGACGAAGTGCCAGGCGAGGTTTATTCAGGACCAATCGCGGTTTTGATAAATGAATCATCGGCTTCGGCATCGGAAATTTTTGCCGCTGCTATTCAAGATTACCGTCGCGGAATAATCATCGGAGCGAATTCTTTCGGTAAAGGAACGGTGCAAACGGTTATTGATTTGAACCGTTATGTCGCGAAAAATTACGCCAAACTCGGAGAAATTAACCTCACAATGGCGATGTTCTACCGCATCAACGGTGAAAGCACACAATTAAAAGGTGTCGTTCCTGATGTCAATTTACCGACTTCTTACGACTTGGAAGATGTCGGTGAAAGAAGCAAAAATTACGCTCTCGGCTGGCGCAAAATATCTCCTGCGGTTTATTTACCGTACCCAAATGTCGAACAATCGCGTTTAGACGAAATTAACAAACGGCATACGGCAAGAATGCAATCTGATCCGATTTTGCAAGCCTATGCGCAATACAACGACCGTGTGCGGATTGAAAATCAAAAAACTGATTTTTCTCTCGACTTCGACACTCGCAAAAAACACTATCAAGACTGGAAAAAATACAGCACGGATTACAAAAAATCGCAATCTGCCGTTGTTCCGCCGATGAAATCCGATGTAAAACGCAAGGAAGATATCGATAAAAACAACGCTTTGGTAGAACTCGAAGACGATAAAGAATTGTTCGTCCCAGATGTCGGTTTGTATGAAGCTTTGAAAATTTTCTCGGACGATATTTCCCTGCAACGCCAAGCGGGAATTAAACCGATAGAAGAAAACATCGCTGACAAAACGGAGAAAAAATAGGCGTATTTCAGATAAAAGTTAGCTACGGCTAGCTTTTATTTTTTTATAGTCGTTCCATTTCAAAATAATACTATGTTAGCTTCGCCTCGCCGTATTCTAGATACTGTCTTTAGCTCGCTGCCTTGTCTTATTTTGAACTGAAACAACTATACTGACGGAAATTACGAATTAAATATTTTTTGAGGAATTGTGATGACAGAAAAAAATTATCAATTGATAGCCAACGCCATTCGCGGTTTGAGTATGGATATCGTGCAAAAAGCCAATTCAGGACACCCTGGCGCACCGCTCGGTATGGCAGAAATGGCAGCGGTTTTATGGCGCGGACATCTGCGAGTTAATCCGAAAAATCCAGCTTGGGAAAATCGCGACCGTTTTGTTTTATCGAACGGACACGCTTCCGCTCTGCAATATTCGCTCTTGCATCTTTGCGGATTTGATTTAACACTCGATGATTTGCAAAACTTCCGCCAGCTCGGCTCACGCACTCCAGGACACCCCGAATACCGCGAAACCGCTGGAGTCGAAACCACAACTGGACCGCTCGGACAAGGTATCGCTAATGCTGTCGGATTTGCAATCGCAGAAAAAACACTTGCCGCACAATTTAACCGTGCAGATTTTGAAATCGTCGATCACTATTCATATTGCTTTGTCGGCGACGGTTGTTTGATGGAAGGAGTTGCCAGCGAAGCTTGCTCGCTTGCGGGAACTTTGGAACTCGGCAAACTGATTGTTTTTTATGACGCAAACGGAATTTCCATCGACGGAAAAGTCGAGGGCTGGTTTAATGAAGATGTCGCGGCAAGATTTCGCGCTTACGGCTGGCAAGTTATCGGCGCAATCGACGGTCATAATCCCGAAGAAATCGACCAAGCTATCCGTATCGCAAAAGATGACAAAAAGCGTCCAAGTTTGATTATTTGTCGCACGGTTATCGGTAAAGGTTCGGCAAAATTTGAAGGTAGCGAAAAATCCCACGGCGCACCGTTCGGCCAAGATGAAATTACCGCAACCAAAAAAGCACTCAACCTGCCGTCTGAAAACTTCGCGCTCCCCGAAGGCGCAAAAGAAGCCGCTGATTTAAGCAATAAAGGCGAACAATTAGAAAGCGAGTGGAAAGCATTATTTGTGGAATACGAACACAATTTCCCCGAACTCGCCGCGGAATACAAACGCAGAGTGGCAGGAAAATTGCCCGAAGATTTCGCCGAATTTGCACTTACCGAAGCCAAAAATATTCAAGCCAAAGCAGAAAAAATCGCCACTCGCAAAGCAAGCGAAAACGCAATCAACATCTTCGCAGCAAAACTTCCAGAACTACTCGGTGGTTCAGCCGATTTAACGGGCTCGAATTTAACCGCAGCAAAAACCGCTAAAACCTTACAAGCCGACGATTTTTCAGGCAACTATTTACGCTACGGCGTGCGCGAATTCGCAATGGCAGCGGTGATGAACGGAATAATCCTGCACGGCGGCTTCCGACCTTTCGGCGGCACATTCTTGGTTTTCTCCGACTATATGCGTAACGGCATCAGAATGTCAGCATTGATGGGACTACCTGTAATTTATGTTCTAACTCACGACTCAATCGGGCTCGGCGAAGACGGTCCAACTCATCAACCAATCGAGCATATTTCCTCGCTACGGCTAATCCCAAATTTGCAAGTTTGGCGACCAGCAGACGCAACCGAAACCTTAGTCGCTTGGCAAGAATCCTTATTAAATAAAGAAACACCTGCGGCATTTGCGCTTTCACGGCAAAATTTACCGACACTTCCACGCACAGAAGCGCAAATCGAAAGCATCTCGCGCGGCGGATATGTGCTGAAAAATGCCGAAAATCCACAAGCAGTTTTGATTGCAACTGGTTCGGAAGTCGAAATTGCTATGCAGGCAGCGGACAAATTAGCCGAGGAAAATATCGCGGTAAAAGTCGTATCAATGCCTTGCTGGGAAGTTTTCGCGGCGCAAGATAAAAGCTATCAAAGCGAAGTCCTCCCCGAAAACCTACCGCGAATTGCAATTGAAGCGGGAAGCACGGCGTTTTGGCGCGGCATCGTCGGTTTTAGTGGCAAAGTTGTCGGTATCGATACTTTCGGCTCTTCCGCACCAGCAGCAAAACTATTTGAAAAATATGAAATTACAATCGAAAAAATAGTTGCTAGCTGCAAAGAAACCATCGCTTAAAATGCTCACAAATCAAAGAACCACACCAACTAACCACAACAAAAAATGTCAGATGACAAAAATTAATCACCGATAAACAATTTTTTCTTGGAGACCATTCGCCTCTCTTCGGAGAGGTATTTTTTTATCGGTTGCACCGACTGGCAATCCGCGGCGCGCGGGTCGGTCGCCAGCGGCGACGGGCGATCCTTATTTGCATCTACAAGTACAGTTATTTGTATTTATTTGCAAAACAAATCCGCCGTTTTTTGATACGGCGGATTTTTTATTTTTCACCGTCAATGCACGCCTTCTTCCGTCATTTTGAGCGCAGCGAAAAATCTCACCTAGACCGTCATTTTGAGCCGTAGGCGAAAAATCCCGCTGCAACCGTCATTTTGAGCCGCAGCGAGAAATCTCTGCCGTAAATCCACTTGACAAGTTTTTCTTCTTAATTATTATTCCTGTTGCTCTATTTATAGAGCGTAATTTGTAATTTATCCAAGGAAATTTATATGAGAAATTTATTGACAAAGCCGTTAAAAGATGGTAGGATGAGCCATCGGTTGGCGGGGGTAGTATCGGCTCAACGGCTCAACGACTCAACGGCAAGATGGCAAAATCAAAATCATAACAGATAGGAATTATTCTAGCGACGGTAGAAAAAATTCTTATCTCAAAACTAAACTTTTCAAATCCACCTCTTTAATTCTTATGACAATATCACTTTCAGCTTGCGGAACGATTACTGGATTACCGTCCCACGGCGGGTCGCGGCGCGCGACGGCGAATCCAAACAAGTATTCCAAGTATGCTAGAAAAGCGGTAAAGATTATGAATTTAGAAGCATTAGAGGG
>JAGBJT010000003.1 GCA_017934275.1 Cardiobacteriaceae bacterium
CGGCTCAACGGCTCAACGGCTCAACGGCAAGATGGCAAAATTAAAATTAAAACTGATAGGAATTTTTCTAGTAACGGTAGAAAAAAATCTTATATCAAAAATCAACTTCTTAAATCCTCAATACTTTTAATTATGAGCACGACAATTTCAAGTTGCGGAACTATTACGGGACTACCGTCTCACGGCGGCGGAAAGCGGTTCGCGATAGAGCAAGAACTAATTGCAAGCTCCGCCAGAAAAGCGGTAAAGAGTATGAATTTAGAAGCATTAGAGGGCAAAAAAGTTGCGCTTTACATCTCGGTTATCGGTGATCAAGGTAGCGGAAATTTCACTGGCGGTCGTTATTCAATAACTAATTTAATTCGCGGTGAATATCAAAATTTACCGAACTCAATTACCGAATATTCCTATCCTGAATATCGAACAATTAGCAACTCAAGTTCAGATGCGCTATCAAGTCAAACAATTGCAACATCGGTATTAAATTCACCGAGTTACACTAAAAATAACACAAAAGGTAGTAATTTTTCCGCTGGCATAGGGGTGAATAATTCAGCGGTAGAGTATAAAAATGAAACTCTTATTCAAAACCAAAGAGACATAAATTTCCTTAACAATTTAGTGCAAACAGCATTCTTTTTGCGCGGTATTGATATAACTCCTCCTGAATACGCAGAGGTCGATTTTTTCATCTCTGTTGATGTTTTTGGAATTATTCGTTCAAGAACGGAATTCCATATTTATAACCGCGAAGAATTAAGCTCCGAAATTAAGCTGGAATATTTCGCAATCGATAGAAAAACAAAAGAAGTTTTAATTCAACCAACAAATAATTCATTTTCCGCAAAATATAAAGAGCATTATGCGCTTTGGACGGGACCGATAAGCCGTAATAAATCCGTTGAAAAAGCAGAAAATCTTCTGGTTGATTTCGCCGATATTAAGCCTTACCGTAAAAATAAAAATAGCGCGATAAATAATCAAATTAAACCAGAATTTAATTCCTATAAAGATGATAACAGTGCAGATTTTTATCTTGAAAATCGCATCATAAAAGATGCTAAAAATGCAGCAAGGGGGCAAAAATGAATAAGCTCCTGAAATTCTTTTTAGCTTATATTTTAACCACCACTATCGGCTTAAATTTAAGCTTTGCCGATATTACAACCGATCCGTTTCTTAATTCCAGAATTAACAAAGAAGCATTTTTACCAGGAGGCGAGTATGCGAAGCTTGGTTTATTACGCGGTCAAGTTGATAATTCAAGCATAAATTCTGACATTAGAATTGCATCAATTCAAGGTCCAATCAGAACAGGTAATCTTGAAACCGAAATCGGGGTTATTCTCGGTGGAGTTGATTACACCGCATACTTTGCAGGACACGGGATTGACGAGCATAATCAATTCACAAATCAAACTGGAACTCTGCACGGTAAAGATAAACAGGGAAGCATAGATAATGGCTATTCCATCTACTCTTTTGACTATCACGGTGAATTAGTTCATCCCGCTGATGCATATTTAGGCGGTAATCCCAAAGGTGCTTATGATAATTACCATTATAAAGTCTGTAATAATAAATCAGGGCATATAAAAGAAGCTGGAAAATACACTAGTTCAGCCATCACCATTAAGCCTGTTTTAGTCGATAACGAAAAAAGTTTTCAGCAAAGAGAAAAAGAAAGACTTGCCAATCTCGGTAATAGTTTGCAAGGAAATTCGGAAAAATTTTTAAATCCCGACTTGAATGTTATCGGTAGAGCTGGAACTTGGATCGGCGAAAATTCCGCAAACAGTGTAAATGCATTGGGCGGCGGAGAAATACCCGATTTAAGCGTAAGAATAAAGGATAAGTTATTATTAAAGGCAATAGATTATGCAAGTCCTGATTTTGCAATTACTCTAATTCACGGCAATTCAAGCTTATCAGAAGATGCCGTGCGGGCTATAAATAAAGTCAATGATCTAGCTGAAAAATATCCAAACAGTGCAGGAATTCTCGAAGGCGCAACAGCATTAACAGGGGTTACGGCAGTCGAAAAAACACTCGCCAGCAACCTTGTTAAACCAGAATTTACCACTCCTTCCAAGGAATATAAAAACTATCTTGTAAGCGAAAAATTTAGCGATAGTTATAAAGATTCTAGCGCGAAGAGTGGCGGTTCGGAAAGCATTACAACTTCCGAAGGAAAAGCTAATGCGGCGACTTATCCGAAATTAACAAATTACTATGAAAAACAAAACTTAATCAATATCGCCGCACAAGATCCGAGATTGGCAAAAGCCGTTCAAGGTAGCGGTAATGAAAATCCAAACTTTTCCATAGGTTCTGGAACTCGTGCAGAAGCAGAACAATTAGGGCAAATTTGGACTGGCGATGGGGCACAGCGAATTTCTAACGGAGGTTTAGTCAGTGCTGATGGAACAATGCAATACAGACCGCCTACCGAAAAGGTAAATACTCCATCACAATACAATCCCACAGGCTCACAAGCCAACTATGAAATTTTTGAATATCAAACTGTTCCTAGAACTGATAAACATGGAAACATAATGTTGAAACCAGATGGATATCCTGAAATGGAAACCATCAGGACACCTGTTTCGAACGGGCATCTCATAATTCTGGATTAGCGATGATAGAAACGGATTGGAAAATTTTATATGTAGATTCCATCTACGGGGATTTAGAAACATATGATCCTAGACTTGATCGCAAACATTTCGAAATATGGAATGAATGGCATATCCTCATAACATTCACCATAGGTGATGATAGAGGCGGTTGTCAATATATCCTCTGGGTATGTTCCAAAGAGTATGCTTACAAGCACGCTCCAATGTTTGGACGATATTTGTTAATAGTCGATGATTGGGATATGGAAGATATTATTTACAGAGTAAATCTAATAATTGATGACTGTGTTAAGAGAGCCACAACAGATGAGCAAGTTGTAAATAATCTCTCCAAATATATGTTCTGGGAATTCGATAATTATCAACCTTAAAAAACAAAAAACGGCGGAATTTTTTTCGCCGTTTTTTATTAAAAACAGCTATTTTTTCCTAAACCAAGAGTGCAGATAATCTTGCGGTAGGAGTTGAAAAAATCAACCAAGAAAGTTGATAGCGCAAAACTACAAGCTACAAAAGAACAAGAAATTTCACTCAACTTTTATCGAGATAGCGACACTTATATAGTCGTTTCAGTTCAAAATAAGACAAGGCAGAGAGCTTAAAGACTGTATCAGAATACGGCGAGGAAGCTCCCGCAGTATTATTTTGAAGTGGAACGACTATAAGGGATGACTATAAAATATCCCCTCCATCAAAAGGTGGGTTTTTTATTTTTCTGCAATTAAGTTAAATAAAAAATTGTTGAAAAAAATTGACAATCAGCGAAAAATGTTAAATCTGGATGCGCCCAAATCATAAAACTTGCTAATAATTTCAGAAAACCAAATATCGAAACTAATTTTTGCTTGTCCGACCAACATCGAATAACCGTCGAATATTTTGCTGCAATGATTATTTTCTGCCCAAAGCATAAAAGGTGTTTTTTTGCCATACATCATTTCATAGCAAATTGTGCTTGGTTTTATTACCGATTGCGAAATGGAATTAAAAAATAAATTTGCACTCTCCGTATCTTTTTCTAACCCTGTTGAGGTTGCATTGATAATTAAATCATATTCATCATCAGGTGCGTGCAGGGCATGAATATTATTATTTTCCTCATCTTGAACTAAAATTTCTGCTCTTTGAAAATTACGGTTAAAAATATCTATTTTAGAAACCCCCTCTTCAAATAAGGGATAAATCACACCTCTTGCTGCCCCCCCTGCTCCAATAATTAACACCCTTTTATCTTTTAATTCACAATTACAATATTCTTTTAATGCCTTACACAATCCGCGACCATCAGTATTATCAGCAATAATTTTTTCACCGTCAAAAGATAAAGTATTAACAGCTTTGGCTCTTTTAGCATATTCCGAATGAATATCGGCAATTTCAAAAGCAGCAGTTTTATACGGCACGGTAATATTTAATCCCGTTCCGCCAAGCTCGAAAAATTCCTTAACGGTAGTAAAAAAAGCAACTTCATCTTCTGCCAAAATTTTGTCATAATCTAATAAAATTCCTGCATTTTCAGCGAATTTTGCGTGAATTTCAGGCGAGCGAGAATGAGCAATCGGATTACCAATAACCGCACAACGGTAAGTTTTATTTATATGCTTATTGTCAAGTGTGTTATTCATATTTTTTCCAAAAATAAGTCAATTTCATATTAAAGATAAAACTACTATCTTTGCAATAATTTTGCCGCATCTTTTGCATAATAAGTAAAGGTAAAATCTGCCCCAGCACGCTTAATTGAAGTCAAAGTTTCAAGGATAATTTTATCCCTGTCAAGCCAATTATTGGCAAATGCCGCTTCTAACATAGCATATTCACCGCTTACATGATAAGCGGCCGTCGGAAAAGCAAATTGCGTTTTCACTCTTTGGATAATATCAAGGTAAATAGTTGCAGGTTTTACCATCACAATGTCTGCCCCCTCTTGTATATCTAAAGCCACCTCTTGCAGTGCTTCATCGCTATTGGCACAGTCCATTTGATAATTATGTTTGCCTGACTTTCCTAAATTTGCAGTTGAACCAACCGCATCACGAAATGGTCCGTAATAACTACTTGCATATTTTGCCGAATAAGCCATTATTCCCGTGTTAATTAAACCGTTTTTTTCCAAATTTTCGCGAATTTTTTGCACTCTTCCGTCCATCATATCGGAAGGTGCGACAAAATCAGCACCACTCTCGGCGCAAATTAAAGCCTGTTTAATTAGCATTTCAACGGTAATATCATTCAAAATATAACCTTCTTCATCGATTATGCCATCTTGTCCGTGAGAAGTGTAGGGATCGAGTGCTATATCGGCAAAAATCAACATTTCTGGAAAGCGTTTTTTTACCTCTCTTAATGCTTTTGGCAAAATACCGTCAGGATTAGTTGCATAAACTCCGTCATTTGTTTTGTGTTGATTATTCACATTTGGAAAAGGTGCAATTGCAATCACCCCTAGACGCAATAATTCTTCACACTCTTTTAGTAAAGAATTTATAGTCAAGCGTTTAATTTTTGGCATTGAAGCGATAGGACAATCTACACTGTCATCGGTAATAAATACAGGCATTACTAAATCTTTTGTAGTCAAAACCGTCTCTTGTAATAAACTCCGAATACTTGCAGTGTATCGGTTACGGCGTTTGCGAATTAAAGGAAATTCAGAACTAATAATTTGCGGCATGTTTTTCTCCATAAAATATAAATTTTTAATCCTTAAAAAAGAATACTCTTTATGTTAAATCAATATACGACAAGACTTTTACGCTCTTATCAGCAAAATTATAATATCAAAGCAATAGAAAATCACCCTCTTCCACTAATTGCCACCGCTGATTTAGAAATGCGTAATTCGCGCTATATGTTAAGTAAAAAAGCAATTATTTGGTCATTAGAGGCTTATGAATATTGCTATATTTTTCAAGTTGATAATTTATCCGCCGATATTTGCAAAAATTGCCTTGATTTTATTGCCGAAGACGGTTTTAATAAAGTAAAACCCAATTCCGAACATATGGTTTCTTACATTACAGGCATATTTCTTTGCAATAATTATAATGAGCAAGCAATAACAATATTAACAAAATATAAAAAACGCAAAAGCTTCAAATTTTCTTTTCACGGTTGGGCTGAACTTTGCACTGTTTTAGTAAAAATTAATAGTAACGAACAGCTGGATTTTTTCTCCAATAAAGCTGGCAAAGTTAATATTAAAGAGTTAAAAAAAATTCTTTGTAAGCAATAATAAGAAAGCCGCAATAATTAGCGGCTTTTCACTATCTTTTATATTTTTGTCAATAGTATCACCTGAATTTTTATTAAAAAATTACGGTAATTCTTTTTCCCAATCTTCTTTTGAAATATCAACAAATTTTCCTGCCACTGCTGCCGCCGCTGCCATTGCGGGACTTACTAAATGTGTGCGGGAATTTGCTCCTTGCCGACCTTCAAAATTACGGTTCGAAGTGCTGGCAATATGCTCGTAAGCTGGCATCAAATCTGGATTCATTCCCAAGCAGGAAGAGCAACCTGGCTCACGCCACTCACAACCTGCATCAAGAAAAATTTTGTCCAAACCTTCCTTTTCAGCCTCGCGTTTTACCTCCATCGAACCTGGCACCACCAAGGCCTTAATTCCTGCGGCAATTTTTCTACCCTTTAATATTTTTGCCGCCTCTCTTAAATCAGTAATTCGACCATTTGTGCAAGAACCGATAAAGATATGTTTAAGCGGGATATCTGACTTTTTCGAACCTGATTTCAAGTCCATATATTGCAAAGCTTTTTGATTATTTTCGTTTAATTCTGGAATAGCTTCATTTACCCCCCCTCCCATACCTGGATTTGTTCCCCAAGTAACCTGTGGAGTTATATCTTCGGCTTTAATTTCAATCAATTTGTCATAATCTTTTTCATTATCGGTAAATAATTCTCTCCATTTTACCTTTGCGCGTTCTAAAGCTTCACCCTTTGGGGAAAATTCTCTACCTGTTACATATTCAAAAGTTACCTCATCAGGTGCAACTAATCCCACCTTTGCGCCTCCTTCAATTGCCATATTGCAGAGCGTCATTCGCTCCTCCATATTCATATTTTTTATAGTGTCGCCGAAAAATTCCAATGCGTATCCATTTCCAACAGCTACTCCATACTTGCTTAATAAATACAGTATTACATCTTTTGCATACACCCCTTTGGTCAATTTTCCGCTTATTTTTATTCCGAGATTTTGCAATTTTGCTTGCCATAAAGTTTGAGTTGCAAAGACATGTTCAACTTCTGATGTGCCAATACCGAAAGCCAAAGCACCGAATGCACCGTGAGTTGCGGTATGGCTGTCGCCGCAGACTAATGTTTTTCCAGGCAAAGTCAGCCCTAATTCAGGCGCGACCATATGCACTATGCCGTTTCGTTTATCGAATAAATCGGCTAATTCCACTCCGAATTCTTTGCAATTCTTTTCTAAAGCATCTAATTGGGTTTTAGATATTCCGTCTTGGATATTCTTTCTATCTTCTAAAATCGTCGGAGTATTGTGATCCATCACCGCGAAAGTTTTATCGGGACGGCGAAGTTTTCTGCCTGCAAGTCTCAGTCCGTCGAATGCTTGCGGTGAGGTTACTTCATGAATCATATGCTGGTCGATATACAAAAGCTGCATTGCTTCGCCCCTGCCCGCAATTGTGTGTTTATCCCATAATTTGTCGTATAAAGTGCTCATAATGATTTCCTAATTCTTGTCAAGTTAGTTTTAATTTTATTTACCAAAACGCTTGAATTATTCTTCTTTCAGGGCATAAATTCCTGGAAGATGCCGTAAATAACCGTGATAATCCATTCCGCAACCGTAAATATAGCGATCGGGAACTTCCGTTCCAATAAAATCAACCGTAAAATTTTCCACCTTATGGTTGTGAATTTTATTGATAAGAGTGCAAGTTTTAAGTGTTTTAGGATTAAGCTTTTCTAATTCCTCGTAGATAGTTTTTAAGGTTATACCTTCATCAAAAATATCATCAATTAAAAGAATATGTTCATTAGTTACATCGCTAGTCGGGCGGACTTTCCAATTCAATTGTGCACCGCCAACATTATTTCTATACCGTGAAGCGTGCAAATAATCCATACGGTGGAAAAATGAAAAGCGCGAAAGTAGCTGTCCAGCTGGAATTAAACCGCCACTCATCACTACAATCACAATCGGATTTAGTTCAGCATAAACCAAATTTAGCTGCGCGGCAAGGCGGTCATAAATCGCATTTATTTCCGCTGAATTGATTAAACATTCACTTTTTGCTAATACTTTTTCCAGCTCTTTATTGTCTAAAATTTGCATTATTTATTCCTCTTAATCAATAAGAAAGAGACTTTATTGCAGGGTTCATTATTTCCCCTACAATATAACCTGTGCTGACTACTTCGCTTATTTCCGCAATTAAGTTATCTCCCCACTTCTGCACTACGAATTTACTAGCCTTAAAAATAACTCCGCTTTTATAAGCATCTTTAATTAAATCATAAACCGTTTCTTGAATTTTCCGCTCGGTTAATATTTTATTTGCCACTCCACGCATTGCTAATTGCCCTGCTCGACCAGAAAAAATCACCTCTACCGTATAATCCATTGATGCGGCAACCGTTGCTTGATAGAGTGGTTCTACAACCTGCAAAGCATCATTAGAATCGGCATTCAATATCACAATCAACAACTTATCTGCCATTATTTTTCCTTATTTTTTTATCTTAAAAATAAAATTTTACAATAGCGGAGCTAGCCTTTTACGAGCAAACAGATATTTTTCACGGCTTTCAGTTGTATGCACAATTGTTTTATTACGCGAAAGTTTTTGAATTCTTTTCTGTGATTTTTCAGGTTCGCGACATAAAAGATTAGACGCAAGGGCTATATCCATATCTTGGAAGGAATTACAAATCATCGCGGCATCAGCTCCTGCGGATAAAGCGTGCTGGCTGCGAACTGCGGCATCGGGGAATAATTCCTTTGCAGCTTGCATATCCAAATCATCGCTAAAAATTGCACCGTCAAAACCAAAATCCCGCAAGCTTTGCAAACATTTTGCCGAAAATCCGCTCGGACGAGTATCTTCTGGCAAAAGGATATGCGCTGCCATAATCGCTTCAATTCCGTCGTAAGCCGCGGCATAAAACGGCAAACGGTCGGCTTGGCGAGCTCCGTAAGAACGGCTATCTTTGGGTAGCATCGTATGTGAGTCACCAAAAATTCTACCGTGCCCTGGATAGTGCTTACCGACCGACGGCATTTGAAATTCTCTTGCGCCGCGCCGCCAAGCGGTAGAAAGCAAGCTCACCACCGCTGCATCTTGGTGAAATGCACGGTCGCCAATAACGCTGGATTTTTCGTCGCGTAAATCCAGAACTGGCGCAAAGGAAAAATCTATTCCCACAGCCGCAAGCTCATAAGCGCAGACTAAACCTGCGGCATAAGCAGCGAGACAAGCGGTTTGCGGGCGGCGGTCGAATAATTCACCGAATTTTGCCGCCGCTGGTAAATCGCTAAATACACCACCGCGAAAGCGTTGCACCCGTCCGCCTTCGCAATCAACGCCAATCGGTAAATTAGGCGCAATTTCAGAAATTTCCGTGCAGAGATTTTTTAGTTGTTCAAAATTTTCATAATTGCGAGTAAAAAGAATCACACCTGCAACTTGTTTATTTTTTAATCTAGCAATATCGTTTTCACTTAAAGAAGTGCTTTCTATTCCGATAAAAAGGCTCATTTGCTCTAAATTTCCTTAATCAATCAAACGCCGCATTTTCGCTTAAAAACGGCTTTCTGTTCAATAATTTAAGTTTTTCAATTAAAACTCCGAGTTTATTGATAAAAACTAGAAAAAGTCAAAATAATGGGTTATTTTTTTGTAAATTCTTCTTTACTCATTTTGGGAGAAAAGTTATGGAAAATTACGATTTAATCTGCATCGGTGCTGGTTCTGGCGGAATTGCAGCGGCAAGAAAAGCAGCACAATTCGGTAAAAAAGTCGCGGTAATTGAAAAAAATAAATTAGGCGGAACTTGCGTAAATGTCGGTTGCGTGCCGAAAAAATTGTTCTATTACGCAGCAGAAACAGCAGAAAAATTACATACGGCAAAAAATTACGGCTTCGACTTTTCAGGTAAATTCGATTGGCAGAATTTTAAGATAATTCGCGATGAATATATCAGTAACTTAAATGCAATTTACAAACGCAATTTAGAAAATTCAAATATTGATATATTTTTCGGACAAGCATCATTTTTAAGCGCAAATACGGTAAAAATAAAAGCAAAAGATGGTGAAAAAATAATTTCTGCCGAACACATAATTATTGCAACTGGTTCAAAACCAAAAATGCCTGCAATAAAAGGCATTGAATATGCAATAAATTCCGATGATTTCTTTGCCTTAACCGAATTGCCAGAAAAAATAATTATCGCAGGCGGCGGATATATCGCTTGTGAAATTGCAGGAATTTTGAATGCACTCGGCTCAGAAGTTGATTTAATCGTGCGCGGAACAAGTATTTTGCGCAATTTTGACCGCGATGTTATTGCAAATCAACAGGAAACAATGCAAAATTCTGGCATAAATATATATTTCCAAGAAGAAATAAAAGAAGTCCGAAAAGACAGTAACAACATCATTGCATTATTCAAATCTGGCAAAGAAAAAACGGTAAATCAGCTACTTTTTGCAACGGGAAGAGAGGCGAATATTTCTGAATTAGATTTAGATAAAGCAGGAGTTATAGTTAATCTCCAAAAAAATATCATTGAAGTCGATGAATTTCAAAATACGAATATAAAAAATATTTATGCTATCGGTGATATTATCGGTAAAGCAGATTTAACTCCCGTCGCAATCGCCGCTGGGAGAAGATTAGCGCGGCGTTTATTCAATAATGAAACTGACTTAAAACTGGATTACCAAAATATTCCTACCGTAATTTTCACTCACCCGCCAATTGCCAGCATCGGCTTGTCAGAAGATGAAGCGATTACACTCTACGGTAAAGAAAATATCTCTGTTTATCAAACAAAATTTAACCCTATGAGCAGAAAATTTGCCCCTTTACCCGCAAAATTTATGGTGAAATTGATTTGTTTGGGCGCGGAAGAAAAAATTATCGGCTTAATTATTAACGGCGACGGTGCAGATGAAATTTTGCAAGGCTTCGCCGTCGCAATAAAAATGGGAGCGACAAAAAAGGATTTCGACGACACAATCGCAATCCACCCGACCGCCGCAGAGGAAATTGTTACTTTGAAGTAAAAAACAATGAAAAAGGATGCAATATATAGTCGTTCCACTTCAAAATAATACTTCGTTAGCTTCGCCTCGCCGTATTCTGATACAGTCTTTAAGCTCGCTGCCTTGTCTTATTTTGAATTGAAACGACTATAATATTCATACTCCATCCGTCAAAATTTCCTCTACCCATTTTTCCACCGTCTGCCCTGCTTTACCGTAAATTCCAGCATCAAAAAACTGCGAGGCAGCGGTTTTTTCTAAATTCATTTCCAGAGTTTTGATTTTTGCCGCTCTCGCCAGTTGCACATAACCCGCCGCTGGATAAACTAAACCAGAAGTGCCAATCGCAACAAACAAACTGGAATTAAGCAAGCTCTCTTCAATTTCGGCAAGAAAATACGGCATCTCACCGAACCAGACAATATCAGGACGCAAAACGCCCCTCTTTTCGCAATTAGGACAAATACTTTCAACACTCGAATCCCCCTGCCAAACACAGGATTTACGGCAATTCAAACAAAGCATTTTTTCCAATTCACCGTGCATATGAATTGCCTGTGCGCCAGCGCGTTCGTGCAAATCGTCAATATTCTGCGTAACAATCGTTACCATTCCCTTCGAGTAATTATTAGACAACTTCGCCAAGGCAAAATGCGCGGCATTCGGTGTAACGGTTTTCAGTTGCCGCCTGCGTTCATTGTAAAAATTATGCACCAATTCAGGATTGCGGCGAAAACCGTCAGGTGTCGCAACATCTTCAACTTTATGCTTTTCCCATAAACCGTCTTCGGCGCGGAAAGTCGCAATACCAGATTCGGCGGAAATCCCCGCACCAGTTAAGATAAAAATATTTTTCATAATGGTTTAATATTACTTAATACGAATAATATAAGCCGTATTACCGTGCTTATTGCTAAATTCCTGAATTATTTCAAAATTATCTAATTCATTAGTAAGTTCGCGATGACGGTTTTTATTAAAAATATAAACAGGATTATGATATTCTTGTTTAGCATTAAATTCAAGCAAAGAAATATAATTCTCACTGATTATATCAGGTGATTTTCCAGCATAAAAAAGCGCAGTTTTATTATCACTAAACACCGTATAGTTATGGTTTTTTGCCCATTGTCCAGCCTGCTTCAAGTAACCGTCAGAAGGTCCAAATTTAATCATACTAGCAAAGGCATAAGCCACAAATAACCAAATAAAAATCATCAATCGTTCAGGTTTAATATCGTTATTTACTAAACGGCTAGAAATATAATAACAAGCATTTGAAGAATAAAGTAAAAGCAATATTAAAAACGCAGAAATAAAAGCCGTTTCTGACGGTAAATGCGAGTTATAAAGTAAATAAATCCCCGCAGAAAACACAAAAAACACTAAATTTAAGTAAAGAAACATCCTCTTTTTAGAAGAAACAACCGAGGTCATTTTTAAGCTCAATGAAAGCCAAATAGTAAATAAAACCAATACCCCTGAAATATAAGCTAGATTTAATAAAACAATCGCCAGCGCAATCAGAACAATATTGGCAAAATCAGGACTCATCGCACCAGTATTATTGAAAAATAATGACATTTCCAGCGAGGAATTATTAAAGTTCGTAACAATTTGCTGAAAAATAAAAACAATGTTATTTCTGCAATGTGGAATAAAAAGCATCAATAACAACAGCAAAATATAATATGTAAGGATTATTTTAGTAATTTTCGACCACTTGATTGAATAAAATTTCTGCCAAGGTTTTCTAAATAAAAATAAGAAGAATAAGGGAAAAAATACCGCCCAAATAAGCGCAAGAGAGCTAAACAATACTCCAAAGGATATAAAAATACACCAATAAATAACCGCTAAATCAGGGCGTTTCTCAAAATTACGCACAAAAGCAATATTTGCTAGCAGCCAGAGCAGAGTAAAAACTTGTTCCGCATCTATTTCCAGACGGATATCGTTGTATTCAAGGGAATAATTAAAGAGCAAAAAAACAAAAAATAAAGTCCGTCGCCCTATGCCTAAAAGTTCAGCAAAATAAACAAATCCAAGAGTAAGAGATAAATTTATCAAGACAAGATAAAGCAATTCACCCTGCTTAAAAAACACAAAAGGGTATAAAAAAAATTCTAGAACAGTGCTGGGATTATTTCTTGCATTCCAAATTACAGTCAATGTTTCAACGCTTAAAACTTTGCCATAACTGTAATAAATAAAAATCGTAGTGAATAAACTAATAAGCGCAACAACAGAAAGACAGTATTTATCAAGCAATTTCCAAGAAAAAATCACCGACCATCGCGATTGTTGCATATCAAAAGACTAAATTTCTAAACCGAAAATTCTTACCCGACGACGGTAATCACTGGATTTACGAATATCAGGTTTCAGCGCTTCACCTAACTCTTCACCAGCAGCCAAAGCCGAAAAACGCCGCGCGCCTTCCAAAGAATGCCGCGACAATTTTGCCCGAAATTCATACTCTTCCAACAAAATCATCGCCGTTTCCAACGCGGTATCAACCGTATTCACAAATAAACAATTGTGCTCATTACGCCATTGATAATATTTGTTGATATGCACACCGAAATCAGGACAAACAATCGCCGCCCCGCAATTTACCGCTTCAATCATCGGTGTTGGTGTCTCGGTAAGCGAATCAGGCCAGTAAATAAAAATATCCTTCGAATTGATGCGTATCGATAAATCATCGCCAGCATCACAAAATTCCCACATATCCCAAGCTTCCTGCGAGGAATATTTCGCCGCAAACATAGTTTCATAAACAGGACGCACCACACCGCTTGGATCAAAAACAATCACTCGATTACGGCTAGAAACCTGATTTTTCGGCTTAAAAGCATTCGGATTTAATGACGGAGTTATCCAAGCAGTATCAACGCCTTCTCCAATCAAATCGCTATAAAGATTCAAATCATCGGTAACCACGCGCAACCAAGGCATCGCTTTCAAATTACTCTTCAAAAATGTCCGCTCTTTACGGTCATACGGTTGGTTCAAATTCAAAGATGCCATAAACGGTAAGCCGCGCAAAAATAAACTTTGACGGTAAATCACTTCCTGTGGCAATTCCATAATTATTCGATCAAAGCGTTGCAGAGTGATAAAGCTCGAAAAAAACTGTTCTATGTTATTTTGCTGCGGTTTGGTCAGCGGAAAATACTCGCAAGTTCCAATATTCTGCCGTAATCCAGTCAGCAAAAACTGTCCGTGTTGCATTCGATCAGCTGCACTTAACATCAATACTTTCATTTCTTACAGCGTCCGATAGTCCGTTAAATTCATCAAAAAATGCCGCTTACCTTTACGCAATTGTTCAAGTCGCACCAAACGAAGCGGCTCTTTTGCAAAATACACTACATTTTCCCTATCACCATTGCGTTGCCGATAAACCATAACCGAAAACGACTTACCGTCGCGGCTCTTCCATTTTTGATCTGGCATTTTTTCAATTTGATAAACACGCATACGGTCTTCCGTAATCAGCGTATATTCTTTCGGTAAAGAGGAATTTTCGATATCAACAACCGATTGCAAAACCATCGAAATCGTATCCAAAGGCTTTTGGTCTTGCTCATAACTCAAAGCGGTATCCGCACCAGCTTTTTTTACCGCAATTTGATTTTTTTCAGGAGTAAATTTGTATTCCAAGGCATAATCAGCTTTACCTTGCATCGAGCGTTGATAAAACTGCGGCTGCACCTTTCCTGCCTGCAACAAACCTTTTACCGACTCGCGGATTTCACCAAATCCCAACATACTTGCCGCTGTTGATGGCTTACCGACGGTATCAATGCGATAGGTAATATCGGTAAAAAATCCTTCATAGACAACTGTTCCAGCAGAAACTCCACGGATTTCTAAATCATAAACAGCGCGGTAATTGTCCAAAGCAAAACTCGGCAACATCAAAATTGCCGTCAATAAAACTGCTACAAAACGAAAAATAGGAAAAAAAAACTGCATAAAAAATTATCCGTTTATCAAATGCCACAAAGCAATTCCAGGATCTTGCGCTTTCATCAAAGAACCGCCAACCAAAAATGCATTTACGCCAAATTTTTGCAGATTTTCTAAATCCTGATGAGTTTCGATACCGCTTTCACTCACCATCAAAATATCGTTCGGAATCTTTTCCCGTAAATCAAAACTGGTTTGCAAATTGACGGAAAAATCTTTCATATCACGGTTATTTACTCCAATCATTCGTAGCGGTAATTGGCGAGTGCGTTGCAATTCTTCATAAGTATGAACTTCGACCAAAACATCCATACCCAAATCAAACGCCATTCGGTTCATTCTTAACAGTTCGGCATCAGTCAAAATTGAAGCAATCAGCAATATGCAATCAGCCCCCAAAGCACGCGATTCCAAAATTTGATAATCATCAATAATGAAATCCTTACGCAAAACAGGAATATTCACCGCCTGCCGCACTTGCCGTAAATACAGAGCACTTCCTTGGAAAAATTTTCTTTCCGTCAAAACCGACAAGCAAGTTGCACCGCTTTCCGCATAACTTCTCGCGATTTGTTCTGGCACAAAATCATCAGGACGGATAATTCCAGACGACGGCGAGGCTTTTTTTACTTCCGCAATAACCGCAGGACTGCCTTTCTTTTGCGCATCTAGCAGTGCTCTAAAAAAACCACGCGGTTCATCATCAGCTGATTCGATGTAGGAAATAAGCGTATCTTCACTAATAAAGTCTTTGTATTCGTCTAATTCACGGCGTTTATACGCAACAATCTCGTCCAAAATAGAAGCCATATCATTCTCCAAAGCTGCTAGTTACAGCGGCGATATTTTCCAACTGCTTGCTAGCAGCTCCACTTGTCATAATTTCTTTTGCTTTGGCAATTCCTGCCGCAAAATCATCAACTAAACCAGAAGCGACAAAAATTGCCGCCGCATTCAAAGAAAGCATATCAAAACCAATTTCTGGTTTGCCTGTTGTCCAAATTTCTCGAATAAGTTTTACGCTTTCAGAAGAACTGTTTATCTGCAAAGCGCGGTGGTCAGCATAATTAAAACCAAAATCTTTTGGATCGATGCAGTATTCACGGATTTCACCGTTTTCTTGTAATTCGCAGACAAAATTTTTATGTGTTACCGAAAATTCATCTAAACCGTTTTCGCTATGCACCACAATCACTTTTTTACTCCCTAAATCGCGGCAAACTTCAGCAAAAATATTGAGCCATCTACGGTCAAACACTCCCAAAACCTGCCGTTTAACCGAAGCGGGATTTGTCAGTGGTCCAAGAATATTGAAAATCGTGCGAATACCAATAGCTTTACGGACAGGAGCAACAAAACGCATCGCCGAATGGAATTTCTGTGCGTGCATAAAGCCAAATCCGCAGTTTTGCAGGCTAGCGACAATTTGCGCTGGTGTTTCGGCAAATTTACAACCAACTTCCCGTAAAAAATCCGCCGAACCAGAAGAGCTACTTGCCGCAACATTACCGTGTTTCGCGATTTTTACTCCGCCCGCCGATGCCACAATTGAAGATGCCGTAGAAATATTCACCAATCTTTCACCATCACCGCCCGTTCCGACAGGATCAACTGCAACATCAGCCAAATCAGCAGGCAATTCAACTTGCAATGCCAGCGAACGCATAACTCTCGCCGCGGCAGCAATTTCTTCTCTTGTTTCACCTTTAATTGCCAATGCGGTTAAAAAAGCGGCGATTACAGCTGGTTCTGCTTGTCCCGTCATAATTTCGCGGATAGCAGTTTCGGTTTCCTCGACGGTTAAATTTTTACCGTGCACTAATTTGTCAATTACCGCTTTCATAAATTCCTTTTTTCATTGATGGAAGCAAAAAACCGCCCGATTTTATCCCATTTAACCGCCAATCTCCAACCGCCACGCGCACAAGCCGCAAAGTTGGATAACCAACCGTCGCAGTCATTCTGCGCACTTGTCGATTTCTTCCTTCGCAAATCGTGATTTTCAGCCAACTGGTCGGAATATTTTTCCGAAAACGCACAGGCGGATTGCGTTCCCAAAGCGAAGGTTCTGGAATTTTCTCTGCTTTTGCGGGTAAAGTTAAACCGTCTTTTAACTCAACCCCAGCACGCAGACGAGAAATCGCCTCATCGCTAATTTCACCTTCAACTTGCACGAGATAAGTTTTCGGCAATTTGAACTTCGGGCTAGAAATTTTCGCTTGCAATTTGCCGTCATTGGTGAGCACTAGCAGCCCCTCACTGTCGTAATCGAGCCGTCCTGCGGGATAAACATCGGGAATGTCGATGTAATCTTTCAAAGTTCGCCGTCCAGCCGTATCGGTAAATTGCGACATAACCTGAAACGGCTTGTTAAATAAAACAACTATTTGCCGTTTATTCGCGCTTTTCATAAACACAATTCACTTCGCCAAAAGTTCCAAAGCCAGCTGTTTTGCACCTTTGAAATCGGCTTTTCCGCTTGCGAGAACGGGCAGATTTTCCACCGCGAAATAGTGCGTCGGTTGCATCAGAGGCAGCAAATCCGACTGTTTTATTTTTTCCTTAACCGCCGAAATTTCCTCATCGGTTTTAATCAGCAAAACTACCGCCTCACCTTTTTTCTCATCGGGCACGGCGACTACCGAAAAACTCACATCGCCCAAAATTGCGGTTAATTTCTCTTCCACGCTACCGAGCGAAACCATCTCACCACCGACTTTGGCAAAACGCGAATAACGGTCGGTGATAGTTACAAAGCCCTGTTCATCGATATGCCCTTTATCACCAGTTTTGTAATAACGGACACCGTCGATTTCAACAATCACCTCTTCGGTCTTTTTCTGGTCATTTAGATAACCCTTCATTACCTGCGAACCGCCAATTAAAATTAACCCGTCCTCACCATTTTTTAGCTCTGTTAGGTCTTCTGGATTAACTATCTTTATTACCGTTCCAGGCAAAGCCATTCCCACTGTTCCAGCTTTTGAAAAGGTTAATTCTTTTAATGTATGTCGCTCTAACATATTCGGAGTATTAACCGCCGCAACGGGAGCGGTTTCCGTTGCACCGTAACCTTCACAAATATCCATTCCGAACTTCAACTTGAAGGCTTCTTTCACTTCGGTTTTAAGCTTTTCAGCCCCTGCGACAATAATTCTTGCCGATTGGAACATCAACGGTAATAATTTTGGACTCTTCACATATAAACGGAAGAATGTAGAAGTTCCAAATATAATTGTTGCGGAATATCTAGCCGCCATTTTTCCAACGCTTTGAGCATCGGTTGGATCGGCAACACAGACCATTTTCACCCCTTCACACAGCGGCATAAATGTCGTAACCGTTAAACCGAATGAATGAAATATCGGTAAAGAATTCAAAACTACATCATCACGGCGGAAATTTATTAAACCGCTAATTTGCTTAATATTCGCCAAAATATTTTTATGCGAAAGTTCTACTCCTTTCGGTTCTCCTTCACTACCAGAGCTAAATAAAATTGCCGCTGTTTCATCGGTTTTTATTTTGGCAAAATACAACTGTTTGATTAAATTTTCACTTAAAATCAAGGCCGATAAAAATGCCACTGTTTTAGCATTTTTATTTACAGTTTGAGTTAAATCTTCCGCTGCACGAATTTTATTTCCCAAAACACTTTCAAAATCAAAGCCCTTTCGTTTTAATTTTTCTAAAAATTTATTGGAAGTTATAACGCTATTGATATTTGCTTTGCGAAGTGCCGCTTGCATACTTTCCGCACTCAATGTGTAATTCAAATTAACGGGAACTTTTCCCGTTGCGAGTAACGCCATATTCACAATGGAAGCAACCGCCGAAGACGGCAGCAAGACACCGATATTTTTCTCCGCCGCAAAATTTTTACGGATTATTTTGATAAAGAACAAAACTCCTGTTAAAACCTTCAGGTTATTCATCGAGCCCGCTAAATTATCAACAATTGAAGTTTTTAATAAATGCTGTTTTGAAATATGCAACCATTGATATGGAAGTGCTTTTTGACGGCTGATATATTGCTCCCAAGATATAAAAGATAATTCAATAACTTTCTGACGCATCGCACTTCTATCAATAAAGCCCTGTATCGGCTTTCCAAATGCCACTATCAGCTCTCTTTTATTGACCTGTTTGCTGGTTAATTGCTTGTAATAATCATCAGCGCGGGAAAAACTCGATCCCCATAAACCCCGTAAATAAAACGGAACTACAACGGGATTTTCCCAATGCTCTAAAACAAATTCAAAGCCTTTTTGGAATTCGTTAATCTGACCATTGTAAGTAATAATTCCTTCGGGAAATAAAGCTACTACTTCACCGTTATCAAGGCGTTCTTTTATAGCTTTGAAGCTTTCTTTAGAACTTCTTTCAGATATCGGAATAACTTTGAAAAATTTCAAAAGCCAAGTTAGATACCAGCGGTTGTAATACTCTTTATACATTACAAATTTAATTGCACGGGGACTTGCAACTTGTAAAACCAACCAGTCAATCCAAGAAATATGGTTACCGAGCAATAAAACTCCACCTGATTGCGGTAAATTTTCCACCCCTTCGACTTCAAATTTATAACTCTTCTTCAAAATTGGTAATAATAAAATTCTGGCAAATAAATGCGGTAATTGCAAAATAGAATAAAAACTACCAATACAAGCAATTAAAGCTACAAAAGCAAATAATTGCGTAGTTGAAAACCCAAGAAAATTAACTAAAACGATACCCGCTAAAAGGAACAAAATCATCGCCAGATTCTGCATAAAATTATTCCCTGCGATGACTTTTCCCATTTCCCGTTCAGGTGCGAAATATTGAATAATCGAATTTAATGGCACTACAAACATTCCGCCAAATAAGCCGAATGCAAAAGAACTTATTGCCACTGAAAGCACGCTACTGGACATTCCAAATGAATACAAAGATATATACATTCCTAATGCGCCCAAAGGCACAATTCCGACTTCAATATGCCTTTTACTCATCTTGCCCGCAATACTTGAACCAAAAGCTATCCCAATTAAACTTAAAGCCAAAATACCGTTAATTTTTGCCGTATCACTATCTTGAAAAACAGCTTTGTAATGGGTTGAAAAAGTCGCAATAATGATTTGAGAAATTCCCCAAAAAACACTTAAACCGACAATTGCTAGCCAAATATTTTTTTGACGGTAAATAACCTTCAAATTGTCAAATAAATAATTCAAACGAAGATACCGTTGATAAGAAAATTTTGCACTATCATCGCCTTTTTCAAGCATCGGCAATCGCATTGCAAAAAAGAATTCACAGGCACTTATTACTACTAAACTTATTCCGATAAAGTAATAGAACTTTAAGATTTCACTTGGAGTATTTTCACCCGTGTAACTGGCAAATTTTCCTTCAAAAATAAAGGAAAAAATAAACATTGCAAACAAAATTGCAATCAGCGTTAAAGCCTGAATAACACCATTTGCCGCACCAAGATTTTCAGTTCCAACAATTGACTTGATTATTCCGTATTTAGCAGGAGAATAAATAGCACTTTGCACGGCTAATATAAAAGTCATAAAAAATGCCAGTGCAAATAAGCCTGAAAAATAACATACAGCAATTAAGATAGAAATAATTAAACCTGCTAATGCACAGCTTCTGATTACTTTTGTTTTGGAGTATTTATCGGAAATAAAACCAGCTGGAGAAAATAATAAAACGAACGGCAATAAAATCATCATCGAAATTATGGCTTGAAGTATAAACAGGGTTTTATCACCGTCAGCATAACTTTTAGTCAAAATATTGGATAAAGTAATTTTATGTGCATTATCCACTGTTGCATTCAAAAACATTACCGCTAAATATGCGGCAAAGCCTGAAATTGAAAATAGTTTTTTTAACATTGTTATTCTCCTTGTATAACCTTGATAAAATTATTATAATTCATCATCGTTTATATTTGTTATAATCTTCTTAAAACTTGCTTTATTCCTTGTTTGTTATGCAAGAAATTCCATCTCAGTTTTCATTAACCACAGGAGCAAAATGAACATTATTTTTCTCGGCGCCCCAGGTTCTGGTAAAGGCACGCAATCAGAAAGAATTATTGATAAATACGGTTTAGTTCATCTTTCAACGGGCGATATGTTGCGCGCTGAAATCGCGGCGGCAAGTGAGCTGGGTTTAGCGGCAAAATCGATTATGGACTCTGGCGGTTTAGTTTCCGACGAAATTGTTATCGGAATGATTGAAAAACGCCTCACCGAAAAAGGCGCACTCTTCGACGGTTTTCCTCGCACCATCGCACAAGCCGAAGCTTTGGACAAATTGCTCACCGAAAAGGGACAAAAAATCGACTGCGCAATTCATCTTGATGTCGGCAAGGATGAACTTATGAACCGCCTTCTCGGTCGCGGTAGAGCTGACGACAACGAAGCCACAATCGCAAACCGTCTCGCGGTGTATCAAACTCAAACCGCACCTCTAATCGATTTTTACCGCGCACAAGGCAAAGTTCATACCGTCGTCGGCAACGGCACAATCGAAGAAACTTCCGCAAAAATCACCGCGATTTTGGATACTCTCAAACTATGAGCGGCAATAGCATCGGCAAAAATCTGGTTTTTACGAGTTTTGGCGAGAGCCACGGCGCGGCAATCGGCGGAATTTTGGACGGAGTGCCCGCGAATATTCCTATCGATTTAGACAAAATCCAAGCCGAACTCGACCGTCGCCGTCCTGGTTCTAACCGTTTCGTAACTCCGCGTAATGAAAGCGATGCGGTAGAAATTCTTTCGGGATTTTTTGACGGTAAAACGACAGGCACGCCGATTGGCTTCATTATTCGCAATCAAAATCAGCAAAGCCGCGACTATTCCGATATTGCGGAAAAATTCCGTCCTGGACACGCTGATTTCACATATTTTCACAAATACGGCATTCGTGATTACCGCGGCGGCGGTCGTTCTTCGGCAAGGGAAACGGCGGCGCGCGTTGCAGCTGGTGCGATTGTCAAGCAAATTTTGAGCGCGCTTTCTGGCGTTGTTATTCGTTCTTATTTATCGCAAATCGGTGAAATTAAGCTTGATTTTGACGCTTGGGAAGAAGTTGCAAAAAATCCGTTTAATTGTCCGAATGCTCATCAGGTTGCGGATTTGGAAAAATATTTATCCGACATTCGCCGTGCAGGAGACAGCATTGGTGCGGAAATAACTCTGATTGCGGAAAATGTGCCTGTCGGTTTAGGTGAGCCGATTTTTGACCGCTTGGATGCGGAAATTGCCTATGCCGTAATGGGAATAAATGCGGTAAAAGCGGTAGAAATCGGCGACGGCAAAGAGGCCGTCAAGGCAAAAGGTAGCGAATTTCGCGACGAAATCACCGCCGAAGAAGGATTTTTAAGCAATCACGCAGGCGGCATTTTGGGCGGAATTTCCACGGGGCAAAACATCATCGTCCGTGCTGCCTTTAAGCCAACTTCCTCGATTTTAGTTGGCGGTAGAACTATCGATATTCACGGTAAAAATACCGCAATTTCCACCCACGGCAGACACGATCCCTGCGTTGCACTGCGCGCTTGCCCGATTATGGAAGCAATGATTGCACTTGTCCTCGGCGACCATCTGTTACGGCAAAGGGGACAGAATGGAAAAATTTAGAAGATGTAATAAATGCAAGTTTATTTTCGGAAAGTATCTTTATAAATAAATAGTTATAATTAAACGCTTATTTATGAATAACTTTTCTAATCACCTTTCAACTCACTTTATTTTTTGGAGAAAAAACAATGGTAAATAAATTGGAAGAAATGTCGGAAAAATTCACGCAAGAAGAAAGAATCGAAGCGGAATTAAATTTTCGTCAAATGGCTAGCGAACTAACTTTGTGTGAAATTCGCGAATCTTTGGGGCTTACTCAAATTGAATTATCAGAATTGTGCCATAACCGCCAAGCAGCAATATCTAAGATGGAATCTCGCGATGATATGCTCATCAGTTCATTACACAAGGTTATTCGAGCTATGGGCGGTGAATTAGAGTTATTCGCAACTTTTCCAAGCGGAGTAGTGAAGATTATTCAATTTAACAAGGTAAGAGAATAATTTTTTTCGCATAAGAGCGGTAATTTCAAATTCAAAAAGGATTTTTTATGAAAAGTTTAGGTGAATTTGTTATTGAAAAACAACACGAATATCCCGAAGCAAAAGGTTCTCTTTCAGGTATCTTATCCGCTATTAGATTAGCGGCTAAAAGACTGCATCGCGATATAAATAGAGCAGGTTTAACTAGTGATATTTTAGGTGAAGCAGGTCAGGAAAATGTGCAGGGAGAGGCCCAAAAAAAACTCGATGTACTGGCAAATAATATTATGAAGAGGGCATTAAATGCTCGTGATGATATTGCTGGTTTTGCGTCCGAAGAAGAAGATGAAATTATCGCTTTTGACACCGAACGGGGTAGAAATGCCAAATATGTCATTTTAACCGATCCGCTTGATGGCTCTTCAAATATTGATGTTAATGTTTCCGTCGGCACGATTTTTTCAATTTACCGTCGCATTTCACCGATTGGCAGTTTGGTAACCGAAGAAGATTTCTTACAGCCAGGAAAAAATCAAATCGCCGCTGGTTATGTGGTTTATGGTTCTTCGACGATGCTGGTTTATACGACAGGCAACGGTGTAAATGGTTTTACTTACGATCCATCTTTGGGCACTTTCTTTTTATCTCACGGCAATTTAACCATTCCAGAGGACGGAAAGATATATTCTGTTAATGAAGGAGGGTATCAAAAATTCCCGCAGGGGGTAAAAAAATATATCAAATACTGCCAAGAACAAGTCCCAGAAGAGGGTCGTCCATTCACTTCTCGTTATATCGGTTCATTAGTTGCCGATTTTCACCGCAATATGTTGAAAGGTGGTATTTATATGTATCCGCAGGCGAGCAGTTATCCGAACGGAAAATTGCGCCTGAATTATGAATGCAATCCAATAGCATTTTTAGCCGAACAAGCTGGCGGTTTAGCAACTGACGGTGAAAAAAGAATTCTTGACATAGTGCCTGAAAAATTACATCAAAGAAGCCCATTTTTCTGCGGTTCGAAAAAGATGGTTGAAAAGGTAATGGGCTATATTCAAGAAGAAAAATAATATTTCTTATCGGCAATATCAAAAGCTGCTAGTTTCAATTAGCAGCTTTTTTATTTTTGAAATATGTATAGCAAAAAATTAAAAATCCGTGCCTTAAAAATAGCAAAAGAGCATAATGCAAAATTTGCGGCAGAAGAACTTGGTATTTCTTATCACACGGTTTTGCGTTGGATACAAAATGACAAAATAAAAATAAAGCCGTTAAAAAAAAGAAATAATACGGTTAAACCCAAAGATTTAATTGCTGATATTATTAACTATCCTGATGATAAAACCGCCCAAAGATCCCAAAGATTAAATTGCACGGTAAGAGAAATTACTTATTGCCAGCAAGTATTTAAGATTATCCCCAAAAAGCTTATCGATAGAGAATATAAAAAACTAGAAAAAATCAAAAATGATATAGAAATTTATCCGAAAGATAGTATAAAAAATCGTGCAAGACGGTTAAAATTTGCCTCGACTACAATATTCCAATTATTTAATAAATACGACTTACGCAACTATCAACAAGAAGTTATCAAAGAACAGCAAAAGAACGGTATTGAATTATCGGTTTATGATAAAAATAAACTACAAGAGACGGTAAAATCCATAATTCAAAGAAAACGGAAAAATAAAGCCAAGATAGTAAAAAGGCGACATATTCCGTCAAAGTTAAAATAATATTTTCTAGTTATATTTAATGAGTAAAAATGTCAATTCTCACCGCTAAAAATCTATCGCTAGCATACGGCTGGCGACCGCTACTCAAACAAGTATCTTTCGCTATTGACAAAGGGGAAAAAATCGCCCTACTCGGTCGCAACGGCGAAGGAAAATCAAGCTTAATGAAGGTTATCGCTAAAGAAATCGCGCCAGATGCAGGCGAAATCGACTATGCCAAAAACTTACGCGTTGCTTATGTCAGCCAAAATCCGCCTGAAAATCTCAAAGATACTTGCTATCAAACCGTGTGCGATGCCTTATCCGATGTCTTCGCGTTAAGAAAAACATATCAAGATTTATTGGAACAGCATTCGCAAAATCCAGACACGGCGCAGCAAATCAACGAATTAGAGCAGGAAATTTCCGCTCTCGACGCTTGGAACATAGAAACTCGTATTAAAAAATCGCTTACTTTTTTCGCTCTTGCCGAAGATGCCAATCCACGGAAGTTTTCGGGCGGAAATTTGCGCAAACTTTCGCTTGCCATAGCCAGTGCCAAAAACTCTGACTTAATTTTGCTCGACGAACCGACAAATCATCTTGATATCAACGCTATCGCCCTACTCGAAAATTTCGTTTCCAATCACAAATCCGCGGTCATCACCATCACCCACGACCGCCGTTTTATGGAAAACACCGCCGAACGCATTTGGGAATTAGATCGCGGTAGGCTGCTGGATTTACGCTGCTCTTACGAAAGATTTTGTCAAACACGGCAAGAACTGCTCGCCGCGGAAGCAGAGGAAATCGCCAAATTTGAAAAAAAACTTGCCGAAGAAGAAGTGTGGATTCGCAAAGGAATTGAAGCCCGCCGCACTCGTAACGAAGGTCGTGTCCGCGCGCTCAAAGCAATGCGAGCCGAAAAAGCACAAAGAATTGCCCAGCAAAAAACCGCAAAATTCCAAATCGACGCTGGCGAAAAAAGCGGCAGACAAGTTTGTGTTCTTGACAATATTTCTTACCGTTACGACGGTCAAAATGCGGATTTAATCAGCAATTTCTCCGACATCATCGAGCGCGGTGAAAAAATCGCCATCATCGGTGCAAACGGTGTCGGCAAAAGCACGCTCATCAAACTTATCGCGGAAAAAATCAAGCCGCAACACGGCGAAATCACAATCGGCAGCAAGCTTTCCATCGCCGAAGTCGGACAAATGCGCGAGGCTCTCAACCCCGAAATGCTCTTACGAGAAGCCGTCGGTGAAGGTAGCGAATATGTCGAACTCAACGGCAAACGCCGTCATATCGCAAGTTATTTGCAGGATTTTTTATTTCCGCCCGAACGGTTTAACACGCCGATAAAAGCACTTTCTGGCGGTGAAAAAGCTCGTTTGCTGCTAGCGAAAATTTTCGCCAAACCTTGCAATTTCCTACTTTTAGACGAACCGACTAATGATTTAGATATCGAAACGCTAGAACTACTCGAAGAAATTTTGAGCGATTTCGCTGGTACGGTGCTGATTGTTTCGCACGACCGTGCTTTTATCGATGAAATTGTCGATCGTTCTTGGGTTTTTAATCAAAAACTCGGCAAAATCGAAAAAATCATCGGGGGATTTGCCGATTGGTTAAACAGCGGCGGTAGTTTGGAATATCTAGACAAAAATCCTGAAAAAATAACGGTAAATGTCGAAAAAAATAAAGAAAATAAAAATAAGACGGAAGCAAAAAACACAAAAAGAAAATTGACTTACAAAGAAAAACAAGAGCTCGAAAATCTCCCCGACAAAATCGCAGAACTGGAAAAAAATACCGCTGATTTGTTAGAACAAACCGCAAGCTTGGAATTTCAAAAACTCCCACACTCCGAACAGGACAAAATCTATCAACAAATCCACAATCAGCAGGAAGAAATCAATCAATTAACCGAAAAATGGTTGGAACTTGCCGAAATTTGAAAAACTAATGCGGATTAACTATCGATATTGCTTATTTTCACCAAATCTAATATCAGCAAATTTAAGAAAAAATATTTTGTATTTTTGCAACAATCGCCTTTTTATTGCTATTTATTTGCCATAATCACGGAAAAAGCGGTAACGGCAATTTAAGGACAGACAGCGAAAATGGAAAATAAGCAATTAGATAATCTAAACGCTATCCGAAAATGGGCAGATGATAACCATATTCCTGAAACTATTGTTTCACGAGACTTGCGCAAATTAAACCGTATCGGCAAGCTTGATTTAAGCGAATGCCGAGAACTTCTTTATCTTCCTGAAAATATCGACTGTTTGCGTAATTTGCAAGTTATCAATCTAGAAAACTGCGAGAACATTAAAAATATCCCCGATAGAATATCTGCGCTACATAATCTACAAGTCCTAAATTTAAGCTCCTGCCGCAATTTACATATTCTTCCAGCTGGAATTTGTGAATTAAAAAATTTGGTTGAATTAGACTTAACTCGCTGTGTGAATTTAACCACTCTTCCGATAAATATCGGTAAATTACAAAAGCTGCAAACTCTTAATTTAAGCAATTGCCGTAAGTTAGTTCATTTACCTGAAACGGTAGTCAATTTGAAGCAACTTTCCGACCTTAATTTATCCGATTGTAGGAATATTAAAGAGTTGCCAGAAGATATCGGTAAAATGACAAAGCTGGAATATTTAAGCTTAAATAATTGCCAGCATATTAAAAATTTACCAGAAAGTTTCGCAAATTTACCGAGTTTGCGAGTATTAAATTTGAATCATTGCGAACGCTTACAAAATTTGCAATGCCTTGAAAAAATAAAAAGTTTGGAAATCATTTACCACTCTAACGACAAATTATTGAACTTTAATGCTGGCAATATTCAAGTCATCGGTGATAAAGAACTAATCCGTCTCAAAGATATTATTTCTTGGGCTGCAAGTAAAAATATTTCTGAAAAAATTATTCCGCGTCAAGCAACCGAATTATGCGAAATTACCGCACTTGATTTATCCAACTATAACCAGCTTAATTCATTACCTGAAGCGATTGGGGAACTCACGAATTTAGAATATCTTGCACTGAATAATTGCGATAATTTAGCCGCCCTGCCTGATAGCATCGGTAAATTGCATAAATTGAAAGATGTATCTTTAATCAACTGCAAAAATTTATCAACGCTGCCGCTTACCATCGGTGCTTGGGATAAATTAGAAAAATTGAATTTAAGCGGCTGTGATTCCTTAAAACAACTGCCCTTTTCTATCGGTGAATTAGAAAATTTACGCGAATTAAATTTAAGCTCTTGCAGTGAATTAAAGACACTGTCCGAGCAATTTTCAGGGCTAAAAAATTTAACCGAATTAGACTTGTCATATTGCCGTAATTTAAGCACTGTTACGGCGGATTTTGGGCAATTTAAGCAACTTAAAAAACTTAATTTCAACTTCTGCGAGAGACTAAAATTATTACCACAAGGGATTGATAAATTAGAAAAATTAAAGTTCTTATCTTGCAATAATTGCCATAAACTAGAAAAATTGCCCGAAAACATCGGTAATTTACACAATTTGCAGCAACTTTATTTGAATAAATGTATTGCCTTAAAAAATATTCCAGCTTCAATCGGAAACTTAAATAGATTAACCTCACTTCATATCGAAGAAAATAGACTTGAAGAATTACCTGAAACGATTGGTAATTTAACCAATCTACAAGAATTCGATTTATGGAGTGCCCGTAATTTAATCAACATTCCGAAAACTATCGGCAATTTGTCTGAACTTCGCAAATTTACTTTGGAAAACTGCATTACATTAAAAGAAATTCCAGCTGAAATCGGTAAATTAACAAAGCTTGAAACACTTGATTTATGCTGGTGTTTAGCACTTGAAAAATTACCTGAAACGATTTGTAATTTACCAAAATTAAAACTGCTCGATTTAAGTTGCTGTAAAAATTTATCCGAATTACCAACAAATATCGGTCATTTTAACTCACTTACAACTCTGAATTTATCTGAATGCACAAATTTACACCATTTGCCAAAAACTATCGGTGATATTAAGTGCTTAAATATTTTGAACCTAAAACACTGCAAAAACATCACTCTTCTACCTGATTCGATTGATAAATTATCCAATCTACAAGAGTTAATTCTCTCGCATTGCACATTATTAAAAGAATTACCGAAAAATATCGGTAATTTGAGGTCTTTACATAACCTTGAATTGATAAATTGCAGTAGTTTAACCGCACTCCCTGAAAGCATTGTTGAGCTTAAAAAACTCAATATCCTCGACATACAAAAATGTGCGCAGCTTACTGAACTTCCTGCAAATATCGGTAAAGCATCTTTGCACACCTTGAATATAAAAGGCTGTTTTCGCTTAATCAATTTGCCTAGTTCCTTTGTCGAAATGCAAAGTTTGGAAATTCTTTATTCCGATTCACTAGAAGAACTGCCAAATAATATTGAACACTTAAAGCATTTGAAAATTTTAGACCTCTCTAATAGTATTGCTTTGACTGTTCTTCCGAAAAATTTAGGTCTTTGTAGCAATTTACAGATACTAAATTTAGCTAATTGTGAAAATTTAGAAGACTTTCCTGCAAAAATTAGTAAATTGCAAAATCTTTACAAACTTAATTTACACAATTGCCGTCTTATTAACACTCTTCCTGATGAATTATCACTACTGCAAAGCCTGCAAGAAGTAGATGTTTCTGATTGTAGGCAGCTTTCATATATACCTGATTTACCGAATATTTTGAGTTTAGATATAACCAATTGCCCATATCTACAAAACAAAGAAGAAATTGAAAAAGAATTTTACGGAACATCTGACAAAGAAGATGTTCCGCTAAAAAAAAATCTAAATAGCGCACATAAAATTCCTCCCGTCAAACCGCATAAAAACCGTGTCCTACGCATAGATAAACCGAAAGAAAAAGAAATCATCGACGAGAAAATTCTGCCAAAATTGCAAGCAATTATCGATTGGGCAGAAAAGGAAAAAGTTCCTGAAATAATCCTTCCGCGTGATATTTATCAATTATGGAACTTGGAAGAAATCAATTTTTTCTCACACCGTATTTATTTAACTCATTTACCGAGTGAAATAAGCGTTTTGCAGAATTTAAAACGATTGAAATTACCGTCTTGCCGAAATTTGCACTCTTTGCCTGATGAAATTGGCAATTTACGCAATTTAGAAGAGCTTGATTTAACTAACTGTCGTAGATTAACAGCATTACCCGATTCAATTATCGAGATGGAAAAGCTCAATTTATTAAAAATTGACCATTGCATTAAACTTGACAATATTCCAGAGGCACTTTGGATTGCGACAAATCTGCAAATTTCCACTCATATTCGGCAAAATTCTCTGCGTGAGCAGCTCAAAGAAATACTTGATTGGGCGGAAGTTAGTATGATTCCAAACCGCACTATTCCGCGTAATTTTGATGAGCTTTTCAACATTAAAGAGCTGAATTTACGCAATTATCAAAGCATTAGATATATACCAGACGGAATAGGACATTTGCAAAGTTTAGAGGTTCTTGACCTGCTAAATTGCCAAAATCTGGAAAATATTCCTGAAAGTATCGGTAATCTCAAAAACTTGAAAGTTCTTAATTTATCAGGCTGCCGTAAGCTGAAACATATTCCAGAAAGCTTTGGGCAATTGCAAAATCTTTGGGAACTTTATTTGACCTCTTGCGATAATTTAAGTGCCCTCCCGAAGACTATCGGTAATTTAGCAAACCTTGAAATATTAGATTTAAGTTATTGCGAAAACTTGGAAGAATTACCAGAAAATCTTTCTTATTTGCGCAAATTGCAAACTTTGGATATTAGTTTCTGTAAAAGATTGCCAGGTGTGCCAAAAATATTAGAATTTTTAGAAAAATTAACCATCATCAACTAAAAAAGCAGCTGTTTATAGTCGTTTCAATTCAAAATAAGACAAGGCAGCGAGCTTAAAGACTGTATCAGAATACGGCGAGGCGCAGCTAACGCAGTATTATTTTGAAGTGGAACGACTATATTATATTTTTTGCCACTCTTTATGCTAAATTAGGGAAATTATTTTGCCGCAAAGCTTCATACAAAATAATCGATACACTATTTGCCAAATTCATACTTCTTGAATGTTCTTTCATCGGCAACCTGAGCTTATTTTCAACGGCTATTTCCTGATGAATTTCCGCTGACAATCCCGCTGTTTCACTACCGAAAAGCAATATACAGTCGTCTCGAAAATCAGCACTAAACGCGTTTCGCTCACCTTTAGTCGTCAAAGCCCAAATATCTTTATTGCCAATAGTTTTTTTAAATTCCTGCCAATTAGCAAAATGTCGCACTTCTGCAAATTCGGCATAATCCAAACCTGCCCTCTTTAATTTTCTATCATCCCAAGCAAAACCGCAGGGCTCTATTATGTTTAATTTTGCACCTGTATTAGCACAAAGTCGGATAATATTTCCTGTATTTTGCGGTATTTGTGGGTTAAATAATGTGATTTCCATACTTAAAACTTACTTTAATTACAAACTTAAATAGATATAGTCGTTACATTTCAAAATAATACTGCGGGAGCTTCCTCGCCGTATTCTGATACAGTCTTTAAGCTCGCCGCCTTGTCTTATCTTGAATTGAAACGACTATATCAAGACACAATCCGACCTTGTTCCAAATAAAATTCAGCACAATCGGAATTTATTTCTTCCTTTTCAATTGCCGAAATAAATAACTGACAATTGTTGCGCTGCAAAAAATCACGGATTAAATCTCTGCGACCGCGATCAAGTTCAGCAGGCAAATCATCAATCAAAATCACGGGCTTTTTTGCGGTGTATTCGGCAATCTTCTCACTTTGTGCGACAATTAGAGCACAAACAGCTGTTTTTTGCTGACCGCGTGAAAAATAATGCGCGCAATCGTGTCCATCCGCATAAAGCCGCCATTCTGCCCGATGAATTCCATCGCGAGTAAATTTTTGCTCACGGTCGCGAGCTAAATTCCGCTGCAAAACTTCATATAAAGAACATTCTTCCGTCCAACCGCGACGGTAATTTATCGATAATTGCTGCAACGCACCAAATTGTTCGTGGTATTTATTAAGCGTCTGTTCTAGTTCCAGCAACCATTCGCGCCGCATTACATCAATTTTTTCCGCTGCCTGCGCCATTTGTGCATTCCACGGAGTGATAAATTCGTCATTCCAATTTTGCCGCAATGCAGCATTTCGGTTTTTTAGTGCATATTGATACTGCCGCCAGAGCGGAAAAAATTCAGAATTGCGATAAAAAAGACCGTAATCGGTAAATTTACGGCGATTTTCAGGCGCACCAGTAATGAGTGCAAATAAATCAGAATTGATAATTTGTATCGGTAAAATCTCGGCAAGTGCGCTAAATGAAGCATTTTCACCGTTAATATGAAGTTTGTAATCCTGACGATTTCTCTCAACACCAATAAGATGTTTTTGCTGCGATGCAACAATTTCACCTATTACACGAAAATAATCTGCACCGTATTGAATAATGTGGCTGTTGAGATTTTCCCGAAAAGATTTTCCTCTCCCCAAATAAAAAAGTGCCTCTATTAGAGCTGTTTTACCGCTACCGTTTGCTCCAAAAATTAAATTCATTTGTGCGTGAAAATTAATCTCTACCGACTTAAAAATACGGAAATTTTCTAAATTTAATTTACTGATATACATTATTTTTATAGCTGTTAGTTAAATTTATTTATTCTATCTTGTTCAAAAATTTGTAACTCTTTTACTATTTTTATTAACTCATTTACATTATTTTCTCGCAAAGAAAAAATATACTTATCTTTTAACTCTTTGGTAATAATAAAAGGCATTAAATTATTTTCCAACACTTGATAAAACATAATAAAACGACCAACCCGACCATTTCCATCAGAAAAAGGGTGAATTTTTTCAAAGCGCAGATGAAATTCCAAAATAGCCAGCAATTTTTCATCATCATCAGAAACCTGTCTGAGACGGTATTCAAGATTATCAATACTATCCTTCAAAACATACGGAACTTGATAAGGTGGAGTGGTATCAAAATTTGCTCCGACAATCATATTTTGACTTGTTTTGAATTCACCTTGGTTGTAAATCAATTTGTCAAGCAAAATCGCGTGAATTTCTTTGATAAATTCATTATCAATTTTTCTACTGTTATGCAAATTTTCTAGCATAAAAGGAATAATTCGACGGTAATTAACCACCTCATAAAATTCTCTTTCATTCAAACCTTTTCTAGGAATAATACGGTTCAAAATTATTGTTGCCGTTTCATCTTGTGAAAGAGTATTACCTTCAATTGCCGTGCTATGGTGCGCCATTCGAACGGTTAAATCAGCGACATAATCCGCATTATCAAATATTTCTAAATTCACTATCTTTATTCCAAATTCAACAAAAACATTTGCCGTTCATACTCATCTAATATGCAATCAGCAACAAGATTGTCGAACAATTCATAATTTTCACGGCAATGTGCTTCATCTAATGCTTGATAATATTGCACTCTTTGCGTATTTTTTATTGAAATTGCTGGATAATTATTCTTTAACAATTCAAGGTTCATCAATAACCTAGAAGTTCTACCATTACCGTCAATAAAAGGGTGAATTTTTACTAAAAAAATATGCAAGCGAGAAGCACGGATTACGGCATTTTTTTTACCCCATTCATTGCGATATAAGTCAATTAGTTTCTCCATTTCTTGACTTATTACATAACTTTCTGGTGGTATATGTTGAGCACCTGAAATAAGCACATTGCAACTGCGGTATTTTCCAGCTTCCTTGTCATTGATGTTTTTTAGCACTAAATAATGAATTTCACGGATTATTTGCTCTGAAATAGCGACTTTTTTTCGAACCAATTCTTCGATAAAAAATATTGCTTCTTGGTGATTGATAACTTCAAAATGCTCTCTTAAAGTTTTTCCGCCGATGGTGATACCTTCTAGCACAACTTTTGTTTCCTGCAAAGAGAGAGTATTACCTTCAATCGCATTTGAGTTGTAAGTAAAACGCAGGCGGAAATCCTCATAAAAAGACTTGTCAAGTTTATTTTTACTCGCTTGCAACAAGCTTTTTTTTATTTCTATTTCCTCTAATTTTTTTTGCAAGTCCATTGGCAATATTTTTACACTGTCAAGCGTTTTATTTTCCACCCTTACCAGCAGAAGTACACATTATTTCCGCTTCGCAAACTAATTCTCCCTCAACTTCTGCTTTTGCGGTAAATGACCAAATACCTCTTCTTGATTTTAATAACTCTACGGTTAATAAAAGTTGGTCTCCTGGCACAACTACTTTTCTAAATCTAGCTTTATCTATTCCCACAAAGAAATAAATACCGTCTTCTTCTGGCTCATCTGGCAAGCCCATTTCTGCGTGTGCGCTTTTTACCCCCAAAATCCCCGAAGCCTGCGCCATTGCTTCGACTACCAAAACCCCTGGCATAACCGCTTTACCAGGAAAATGTCCTTGAAAGAAGGGTTCATTACCGCTGACATTTTTCACCGCCACGATTTTTTTGCCCGCCTCAACTTCTAAAACACGGTCGAGGAGCAAAAACGGGTACCGATGCGGTAAATAACGGCGAATTTCTTCTATATCCATTGCAATATTCATATTTAGTTCCTTTATTTATGAGGTTTTAATATCGAGAGATTTACAAAACTCCACAACTCTTTCCATTTTTGCCGAGCGCGAACCTTTTACTAAAACCGTAATGGAATTATTAGACTTCGACAATAATTCTTGCAAAGCGGTTTGCAGTTTGCTTAAATCCTGAAAATTTTCCCCGCCATATTCAACGGCTTGAAGTGTCCAAAAATTTTGAATTTTCTTTTCTTCGGCATATTCACGCACTTCGCGGTGAAGTTTTTCGCTCTCTTGACCGAGTTCTCCCATTTTTCCTGCGATGACCAGCGTGTTTTCATAATTTGCTAGCAGTTCAATTCCCGCGCGAAAAGAAGCAGGGTTCGCGTTATATGTATCGTCAAAAATCAAGTGTTTGCCGCACTTTATTGCGGTAAGCCGTGAATTTGCAAGACTGAAATCCTGCAAAGCCGCTGCAATTTCTCTGCAATGCCATCCGAATTTTTTCGCACAAGCAGCGGCAAGAAGTGCATTTGCAACATTATGTTTGCCATGCAAATTCCAAGAAATTTCAGCTTTTTCCTCGCCCAAAATCAGCGTCCAAGAACCACCGTCCGCGGCGACATTCTCTGCCGTAACTTCCGTTTTGCCGTTGAGAGAAAAATGAATTTTCTGTCTCGTCGGAAAATTTTTCTTCCATATTTCCGCGGCAGGCAAATCAGCATTCACAATCATCGCCGCACTAGATTTGGCAAATATTTCTGATTTCGCAGCAATCACACCGTCTAAATTACCGAAACCTTGCAGATGCGCAGGAGCAATTGAGCTTACCGCCACACAATCTGCCGCAACCGTCGGCATTAGACGCGCAATATCACCACGATGACTAGCACCAATTTCCACCACCGCAAATTTATGTTCAGGGCGGATTGCGAGCAGAGTAAGCGGCACACCGATATCGTTATTCAAATTTCCTTCTGTAATCAAGGTTGGAGCGCGACTTTTGAGAATTTGCCCGAGAATTTCCTTGCTGGTGGTTTTACCGTTCGAGCCCGTGATGGCGGTAATTTTTATATTCTGAAAGCGACGGCGATGAAATCCCGCCAGAAGACGCAAAGCAACGAGCGTGTCTTTAACTTCAATTTGCGGAAAATCGATTTCTGGACGGATTTTTTCTACCACCGCCGCAACCGCTCCTTTTTTGGCGACTTCCGCAAGAAAATCCGCACCGTCAAAATTATCGCCGCGAAGCGCAATAAAAAGATTACCTTTTTCAATTTTGCGGCTGTCGGTGCTTACTCCCACCGCTCGCCACGAAGCTTTTTTATTCCGTTTTCCCTGACATAAACTCAAAACCAAACCGCTCGCAAATTCCGCTTGATTACTCATTTTTTATTTCCTTATTTTTCTTCTTATTAACTCACAGCAATTCAACAGCAGTTCTAGCTCTTTCAGAAGCAAAACAAAAAACTGTTTCCTGCAAAACTAAATCAGAAAAACCAGCTCGACGAATTTGCTCCATTGCTACCTCTACCGCTTTTCTTTCCGTATCTGCTTGCCGGACAAAATCTAAATACACAGCTCTATTTTTGCTATACAACAAAGCATCGTCTAAACCGACAGCAAATAGTTTGTCCTCTAAATCATCTTGATAAGTCGCATCGCGCAGCAAAATGGTGAAATGGTAAGAATTCATAAGCATTCCTTGATTTTTCGCAAAATTTGTTTGGCGTGTAATTCTGGATTTCTCGGCGTGCTCCACACACTCATTTGATGTTCCGTATGTTTTTTAACACAGCGCAAACGGCAAAATGCATGCGCTGATTTTCCTGCTGGAACAATTTCCCAACCGTTTTGCAAGGCAAATTCAATTGCATCACGGATATGTTTATTTGGATGTTTTTTCATATAGTCGTTTCAGTTCAAAATAAGACAAGACAGCGAGCCGAAGACAGTATCTAGAATACGGCGAGGCGAAGCTAACGCAGTATTATTTTGAAATGGAACGACTATACCAGCGCTGTTGCAATAAATTCCCGTATCACTTCTTGGTCGGAAAAATGAATTTTTTTGCCCGCGATGATTTGATAATCCTCATGTCCCTTACCCGCAACCAACAGCGAATCGCCTTCTTTCAAGCTTAAAAGTCCTGTTTCAATTGCCGTTTTACGGTCAAAAATAACTACCGCATCTTGGGGATTTTCTAGTCCCTGCTTGATTTCTACGATGATTTGCTCTGGTTCTTCCGAACGAGGATTGTCGTTAGTGATGATTATGCGGTCGGCGAGTTTTTCCGCTACTTGTGCCATTAACGGTCTTTTGCCACGGTCGCGATCACCGCCACAACCGAAAACCACCGTAAGTTTTCCTGAAATATGGTCGCGAATTCCTGAAATAACGCTTTCCAATGCCTTCGGAGTATGTGCGTAATCCACAATTGCGCGGCGGTTTTGGCTAAACGGAAAAATTTCTGCCCGCCCCGTTGCACCGCGTATTTGCCGTAATTTTTCCGCGACTTCTGACAATTTCAATCCGCCAGCAAGCAGACAAGCCGCAGCGTTGCACAAGTTATCGACATTAAACCGTCCCCAAAGCGCGGAATTTATTTCCACTGTCTCGATTGCTTCCGTATTTGCCGCGAAATAAGCAAGTTCAAAGCTGATGCCAGAAGAGTTTTGCAAAATATTTTTCGCCGCAATGTGATGATGAGCAATATCGAGCCGTTCTTTTGCGCGAGTGGAAATCGTGCAAATTTCAGCTGATTGCACGAGATTTTCCGCGAGCAATCGTCGTCCAAATTCATCATCAATATTGATTACCGCAAAGCGAGACGGTCTTTGAAACAACTTCGCCTTGGCTTGAAAATAATTTTCCTGATTGCCGTGATAGTCAAAATGGTCGCGGCTTAAATTGCTAAACACAACCGTGTCAAAACACAGTCCCTGCACGCGATTTTGATCGAGTGCGTGCGAAGAAACTTCCATCGCCACCGTTTGAATTCCGTCTTTTACAAATTCCGCCAAAAGTTTTTGGTTCGAAAAAGCATCAGGTGTGGTGTTGTTTGAGGCGGTGAGCGCGGCAATTTTTCCGTTACCGATAGTGCCAATCATCGCGCCATTTGTCGCTTGGGCTAAAAAATACGCAAGAGATGACTTCCCATCCGTGCCCGTAACTCCAATTAAGCGCAATTTCTTGGAAGGAAAATCAAAAAAATCTGCGGCAATATTTCCGTAATCCGTTGTGAGAGAAGGTAAAGCAAAAGCATTCTGCGGCGGATTTTGATATGGCGGTTCATAAATAATCCCCGCACATTCGATGTTTTCGTCGTAATAATCCAAAGCGTGCGAAGAAATTCCCGCGCGCGCAATCCACCAAGTATTCGCATCTAATTCACGGCTATCTGCAGCGATTTTTTCTACTGGCAAAGCGGGCAAATTAGCACCGCCAAAATCCATAAGCCATTCATTCAAAATTTTTGTCATTGGTCTTTTTCTATAAAAAATGCCGCAAAGCAAGTGCGGCAATAGTTTTTAGCGTTCGTTATTTGCCGTTGTTTCATCAACCTTGAACTGCTCGGCATTGATTTTCAAATGCACCGCATCGTTTAAGTTGATTTTGTCGGGCAAAACACCGAGCAATTTCAAAGAGTTTTCCGTAATCCGTGAAAACACAGGAGCAGCAACGATACCGCCAGCACCGCTTTTATCTTGCGGTTCATCAATCACCACCACCAGTGCAATCCGCGGATTAGTTGCAGGTGCAATTCCTGCAAAAAGCGCACGGTGCAAGGTATCGCTGTAACGACGATTAACGATTTTCCGCGCCGTTCCCGTTTTTCCTGCCACCGTATAACTTGCGGTATTCGCACGCGTTCCCGTTCCGCCTTCCCGCACCACCGAAAGCATCATTTCAACCACCGCATCAGCAGCTTGACGACTAACAACCTGCTCACCTTCAATGATGTGGTCGCGTTTAATCAAAGTAAGCGGCACTTTCACCCCGTGATTTGCTAGCGTCGCATAAGCCTGCGCCACCTGCAAAGCGTTCGCAGAAATGCCGTAACCGAAAAATGTCGTCGCATAAGAAAAATCGTCGAGTTTTTTCGGATTACGGTGAATACCGCGCTGCTCACCTGGAAAACGCAAGCCCGTCGGTTCGCCAAAGCCCATTCGGTGCATATAGTCGTAATACTTCGCCCGCGGCATTTTTTGCGCAATCATCGCCATACCGATATTCGAGGACTTACGAATAATTCCCGTCGCATCCAAAGTGCCGTAATTACGCGGATCTCTGACCACACCTTTACCGACATTCATTTGACCATTGGTCGGGAAATATGTTTTCTTACTAATCACGCCAGCATCCAAAGCACCAGCTATCGCAATCGGTTTCATCGTCGAACCTGGCTCAAAAACATCAGTAATGATGCGGTTCTTCATAAGTTCTGGTTTTCGTTCTTCGCTGTTATTCGGATTACCGTCTGGCAAGGACACCATCGCCAAAATCTCGCCAGTTTTCACATCAATCATCACCGCCGATGCCGACTTCGCACGATATTCATTTTGAGTTACCGCAAGCTCACGGCGCATCACATATTGAATCCGCTTATCAATTGAAAGTTGCAACTCCTGACCTTGAATTGTTGCCTCTTCCTCACCGATAACCGCAATCGGTTTGCGTCCGCGCGAAGCAGAAGTTACAACTTTGACCTTGCCTTTCTGACCGCGCAACCATTCGTCATATTGCTTTTCAATCCCTTCCTGTCCGCGCTCTTCAACATCAGTAAAACCAACAATTTGCCCGAGCAGTTCAGCATCAGGATAAAAACGGTTAAAACCATCATTACGGAATATTCCAGGTAACCCCAAAGAAATAATTTTTTCGGTTACATCAGGCTGAACTTGCCGCTTCAAGTAATAAAAACGACGGTTTTTGCGCTGCTCAATATCGGCTATTAAGTCATCAACATTCATCTGCAACAGCGCGGCTAAATCTTCCAACTTGTTCTGCTTATATAAGGTAAAAAGCATTTCATCGGAGAGATTGGCATTGGAAAAAATAAAGTCGCAAACGAGCTGGTTATCCTCGTTTAAGCCTTCTTGAATACATTTATCTTTGAATTCGGTTAGATCGTTTTGCAAAGTTTCAGTCAGAAGTTTGGGATCAGCCACAATCGAACTTACTGGCGAACTTACCGCAACAGGCTCACCTTCGCGGTCAATAATCATTCCCCGCAGCGCAATTTCGGAGACAATCCGCAAAGCCCGTTTGTCCGCCATTTCTACATAGTAACGGTGTCCCTCAATCTGCAAGCCGAATAATCTTCCAATAATGAAACAGACGACAAATAAAAACCCTACCGCAACTACAACTATGCGGGGATTTTCACCGTATTTACTAGCCGCCGCCACGCTCATTTGACATCCAAATAAACAACTTGACCAGAAAGCGGAGATTGCATTCTCAAACCGTTCTTAATTGCTCTATCCACCATATGGTTATTCACCAAAGTTTTCTGAATAAGCAAGAGCTGCGTCCAGTCGGAATTCAATTTATCGCGCTCCACCTTCAACTGATGAACTTCCCCCGTTAAAGCTATCCGCTGCTGAGTGAAATCAATCACTTTCATCGAATTAACCGCAACACCGACAATCAAACAAAATTGGATAAAAAGCAAAAGTTTCATATAGATGAGTTCCAAAAAATCAGATAAGTTTTATGTATGTCGTAAAAAAAATAAAAAAAATTCATAATTTCGTCGCCACTCGCAGGCGAGCACTTCGGGCACGGGGATTGCGCTTGATTTCCGCCTCCGTCGGCTTAATCGCCGCTTGCATTTCCAACACTTGCCCCAGCTTGCGGTTATCGGTTAAGGGAATTTCTCTTGGCATCTCAATTCCTTCTTTACTGCGCATAAAGCGTTTAACCAAAGCGTCTTCTCCGTCGTGAAAAGTAATCACCGCCAAAACACCTCCCGATTTCAGCAATTTCACCGCCGCTTCCATTGCCTTTGCAATTTCGCCAAGCTCGTCATTAACCGTCATTCGAATCGCCTGAAATGTGCGAGTAGCTGGGTTGTGATGCGGCTTGTAATGCCTTTTCGGAACAGCAGCTGCAATAACTTCTGCAAGCTCGGTAGTAGTAAAAATTCGCTCACGAGCTGCAAAAACTGCTCTGGCAATGCGTTTAGCAATCGAAAACGGCTCACCGCCAAGATTGCAAATCACGCGCGCCAATTCCCCCTCCTCAACTTGCATCAGCCAATCACGCGCGGTAATACCCTCGCTGTTATCCATTCGCATATCCAAAGGCGCTTCCTGTAAAAAGGAAAAACCTCGCGCTCCTTGGTCAAGTTGCGGAGAAGAAACTCCTAAATCAAACAAAATTCCGTCAAAGAATTCAGGCGAAAAAAGCTCTCCAATCGCGCTAAACGGCGATTTTTGAAAAGAAAAATTCGCTTGTTTGATTTCTGATGCAGCCGTCTCTGCCTCTGGATCGCGATCGATGGCATAAAGCTTGCCCGTATCCAACTGCGACAAAATCCGACGGCTATGACCACCACGACCGAAAGTCGCGTCTAAATAAACGCCAGACGGAAAAACCCGCAAAGCAGATACCGCTTCTTCCAACAAAACCGAAATATGTCCCGTCATATCGACAGAGCCTCTAATTCGCTTCCGAAGTCAAAGCCTTCTTGCGCAAGTTCTTCAAGCCCTGAGTTATTGATGCTTTCCCAACGGTCTTTGTCCCAAATTTCTAATTTGTTCCCCATTCCCGTCAGCACTACTGATTTAGTTAATTCCGCAAATTTGCGCAACATCGGTGGAATTAGCACCCTTCCCGTTGAATCCATTTCGCATTCGCTGGCGTGCCCGAGATAAAGCCGCTTAATCGTGCGCGCGCGTTTTTCCACCGAAGAGAGTTTTTCCAATTTCGCCGAAGCCTTTGCCCACTCCGCTTGGGTGTAGAGCAAAAGGTTTTTATCCAAATCAGCGGTCAGCACCAAGTTTCCTGAACATTCCTCTTCCAAAATCGCGCGCAACTTCGCAGGGACAGACAAGCGTCCCTTGCTATCAAGCTGTAATTCATAGATACCGTTGAACATCACGCACCAAAGTGGAAAAAATTTGTAAAGAAAAATGTAAAAAAAGTTTATTGCACTTTTTCCCACTTTTCAAGCAGAAATCAAAATCACGGTTAAAAACAGCATTTTTCGCAGCAAAACTATTAAAAAATACGCAAATTTGCAAATAAAAATGATAGTTTTCCACCGCAAAATCCAACTTTTCCACAATTTGGTGCAAAAAAGTGGGAGAAATTATTTTCTTATAAATTCAACGACTTAACGAAAAAATTGCAATATTTCCCCACATTTCTGGAAAACTTTTCCACATTTCAGAAAAACTTCACGAAGCAAACAAGACAAAGACATAAGAAAACAATTCATTTGAATTACAAACAAATACAAATAGACAAAAAAATACCGCCACTCGGGCGGTAATAAGAATGATGACAAAATTACTGACAAATAATGACAATATAAATACATTTTCTATACAGAACGATTTTTCCTCGCCCGCATTTTGCGCATTTCAGCAGGATTACAGATCAACGGACGGTAAATTTCCACGCGGTCGCCATCAGCAAGCAGTTGATTTTTCGCCGCTGTTTTGCCAAAAATTCCAAAATCACAATCCTCCAAATCTAAATCGGAGAAAAAATCTGTAATGTGAGACTTTTGCACTGCATCAAAAAGACAGGCTCCTTCTTCTAAATCAAGCTCAATTTGCTTTTGCAAATCGCTTTCGGCATAAACCACAAAAACCTTAATCAAATGCTTTTCCTATTTCTCGGGAGGAATATCAATAACTTCCTGATTATCGGGATAAACAACCGCCGCTCTTTTGGCAAAACTTTCTACCATCGTATTCGCCATATATTCCAAAACTGAACCTAATATCGGTTGTAATAAAAAAGGAATTTCAAAACGCAAACAGCAGCTAACTTCACACCCTTCATCATTTTTTTTAAACTCCCAATGCCCATTTAATGTCTTAAACGGACCTTCAACAAGAGCTATATCCATTCTGTTGGGGTAATCACAAATATTACGAGTTGTAAAAGATTTACGCAATCCACCTTTGGCTAAAACAAGTGTTCCGACAATTTCTTTTTCATCTTTCTTGACTAATTTTGCACCGCCGCACCAAGGTAAAAATTCAGGATATTTTTCAACATCAGCAACTAAATCAAATAGTTTTTCAGGAGAATAAGGAAGCTTTTTCGACTTAATTATCTGTGGCACAATAGAAATTCCTTTTTATAAATATTCATATAAAACCGTTAATAAAAATACATTTTAACAAAGGCCTAAAAATGAAAAAAAAAGCCCCCCCTTCAAACCAAATTGCCAGTAACAAAAAAGCACTCCACGACTTCTTTTTAGAAGAACATTTCGAAGCTGGAATTGCTCTGCAAGGTTGGGAAGTAAAGTCTCTGCGCGCTGGAAGAATTCAATTAAAAGATAGTTATGTTTTGATTAAGAACGGAGAGGTTTACCTCATCGGTGCAATTATTACCCCTCTTGCATCTGCTTCAAGCCATATTGTTCCTGAATCTCAAAGAAGTAGAAAACTACTCTTGCATCGAAATCAAATAGCAAAACTAATTATTGCCACCGAAAGAGAAGGTTACACTGTTACGGCTGTAAATATGTATTGGAAGAATAGTTTTGTTAAGGTAAATATTGCAATTGCAAAAGGTAAAAAAGAATTTGATAAAAGACATTCCGAAAAAGAAAGAGATTGGAATAGAGAAAAAGCTCGCATAATGAAAGCACATAAATAATTTAATTATTACGGAGAAAAAATGGAAAATAAAGCTGAAAGCAAAATTGAAATACTGCAATTATTCGTTGGCGGTTATGATAATTTTGTATATTTAATCGCAGATAAATCTAATAACAATGCTTTAATCGTCGATCCAGCTTGGCAAGCTGATTTTATTAAGTCGGTTATTGCAGAAAGAAACTTGCATTTAATCGGCATTTTGCTCACGCATTCACATTTTGATCACCGTAATGCGGTTGGAGAGTTCCATAATCCCAATACTCCTTTATATATCGCAGAAGCGGAAATTCCCTATTGGGACGAATGTCCGAAAAATGCAATTGCCCTGCACGACCAAGATGAAATACCTTTCGGTGAATATAAAATCAAATGCCATTTAACTCCTGGTCATACAAAAGGCAGCATTTGTTATGAAATTGCTGGCAATTTAATTACAGGCGACACCTTATTTATCAACGGTTGCGGTAGAACCGATTTACCTGGCGGTGATAGTTCTGAAATGTTCGAAACATTGCAAAAAATAAAAAAAATGCCGCCTGATTTAATGCTTTTTACGGGACATAGCTACGGTGATGTACCTTATGAAAAATTAGGCTCGCAAATCAAAAGAAACCCTTATTTACTAATTGAAGATAAGGCAAAATTTTTAGAGTTTCGCGGTTAATTTTTTCCCCTATCACAATTATTTTTTTACTACCTTCAAAACTTATCCGAGAAAAATTATGACTATTTCAGCAACACAAAAAATACCCTCTTATTCAGAAATTCCAGAACATATTGCGGTAATAATGGACGGAAACGGTAGATGGGCAAAACAAAAACATTTACCTCGTGTTTTTGGACATAAAAAAGGATTAGATGCGCTAGAAAATTTAGTCCGTTGCTGTTTTGATGCGCAAGTTAAATATTTAACTGTTTTTGCTTTTTCCACCGAAAATTGGCGAAGACCACTTGAGGAAGTTAATTTTCTAATGGAATTATTTCTATCAGCCTTACAAAAAAAGGTTACTCTTTTGTATAAAAATAACATCTGTTTGCGGGTTATTGGCGATAGAAATCGTTTTTCTAAAAGCATTTGCGAGCATATTCAAAAGGCTGAAACATTAACTCAAAATAATACTGCGATGACCTTAACTATTGCCGCTGATTACGGTGGAAAATGGGATATTTTGCAGGCGGTAAATAAACTTCTCGCGGCAGGAAAAACCGAAATAACTGAAAGTGATTTAGCGGCAAATTTAATGCTTTCCGATATTCCCGATCCAGATTTATACATTCGCACAGGCGGTGAGAAAAGAATAAGTAACTTTATGTTGTGGCAAATGGCTTATGCCGAGTTTTACTTTACCGATATTTTGTGGCCCGATTTTGGGCGGGAAGAATTTGATAATGCCTTGAATTCATTCAAAAAACGCGAAAGAAGATACGGTAGAACTTCGGAGCAATTGCCAATTGAGCAGCAAAGACCATAGCAAAATACTCTTAAAACATAAATTACAAGCAATAAAAAACGCGGTTTTTAAGCCGCGTTTTTTATACAAAACAATACCATCATATTTTTATTACCGCTACTGCTGGCACTCCTCCGCGCATAAAATTTTTATACTCTGCCGCTTGTTTTTCATCAACCTTTAAGGTTACACGGTATAAAAGTTTTGCTCTTTCATTTGCGGTTTCAACATATTTCGGCGTAAATTGTGCATTATCAGCAATACGGATAATTTTTGCTGGCATTTCCACCTCAAAGCCTTCAATTTTTATACTAGCCGCTTGATTTATTTGCACTCTTGCTAGTTGTGCAAGCGATAAAAATATATCTAATTCTATTTCTTCTGGATTCACTATCGCGGCTAAAATTTGCCCCCCTCCGACCACTTGTCCTTCTTTTATTGTTACATATTCCACTCTTCCGCTAACTTGTGCTTTTATTTGCATTTCTTTTATCGTTGCATCGAGTGCGGCGATTTCCGCATCGGTTTGTTCCACTGCGGCTTCTGCTTCGCCAACTGCGGCTAATGCTTCTTTTAAGGCGGATTTTGCTTCTTCTTCGGCAGAATTTGTTTGCACTTCACCAGCTTTTGCAGCTTTTACTGCAGCGATTTGTGCTTCTTTACTTTTTTGCCGTTGAGTTAGTTCTGATGCGGAAATGAGATTATCTTTGCGCAGCTCGCGGGCATTTTTCAAATCATTTTCAGCAATTGCAAGTTGTGCTTGCAGGGATTGAGTTTGCGCTTTACTTTGCGCGGCTGCTCCTGCACTCCTTTTAATGATATTTTCTGCCCTCTCTGCGGCAGATTTTGCTCTAATAACTTGTTGTTCGGCGCGTTTTTTTGCCGCCTCTAATACCTTTCTTTTTTCTACTATTTCATCGGTTTTTAATTCTAAAATATTATCTCCTTTTTGAATATTTTGCCCCTCTTCTATATTCAAATTCTCTACTCTTCCACCGTATAATGCTTGAACATAATAGCGAGTTAATTCAATTCTACCGTTAGCTCTAATTTGATTAGTATTATTTTGTTCGCTAGTTAATTGCTGATTTTTATAAAAAGCAATTCCCCCTGCTGCCGCAATTACTAATACAAATAGTATTATTTTTTGCATCTCTTGCACCTAAAAATTCAGTCGTTCGCGCTATTTCTTATCTTTATTTCTAATAATTCACTAATTAAATTATTTATTTCTTCATCTTCATCTTTAATCCGCTTGAATAATAAATCCACGATTGTAGGATCTTGATATTCGAGAAGCTTCAAAAAGGCTTGTTGCCGCTTGTCAGATTGCTTGGGAAAATTATTTGCGAAATATGTTTCCATCAATAAATCTAATTCCTTCATTCCGCGGCGACATAACCATTTAATTCTTTTGTCTTCCATAAAAAATACCTAATGTTGAAAAGCATATTTTTATTATAAAAAATTCAATACTTACGATATAAAATCAATTTGACGCTCATTTTGGCTTTATTTATGACAATTTATAGATAAGCCTTACATATTTAATCAGGAGACTTAAAAAAATGGTTGATCAACTTGGGAAGGATATTGATCCAATAGAAACCAAAGAATGGCTTGCAGCGATTGACGATGTCAAAGAACGCGACGGTGATGAACGGGTAAATTTTTTAATTACGCAAATTTCGCAGCGCGCGAATGTCAGCGGTGGTCGCAAAGGTGTGGGAACTACTCCTTATATAAACACTATTCATCCCGAAGATCAGCCGACTTATCCAGGTGATTTACGGCTGGAAAGAGTTATCCGTTCGGTAATCCGTTGGAATGCGGCAGCGATGGTAATTCGCGCTGGCAAGCATACGAATGTCGGTGGGCATATTGCTTCTTTTGCCTCGGCGGCAACGCTTTATGAAGTCGGGCAGCATCATTTTTGGCGCGGTCAGGACGGTCATCTCGGTGATATTGTGTTTTTCCAAGGTCATAGCGCGCCTGGTTTTTATGCCCGTGCTTTTTTGGAAGGACGATTGTCCGAAGAGCAACTTAATAATTTTCGACAAGAAGTTGGCGGTAATGGTCTTTCTTCTTATCCGCATCCTTGGTTGATGCCAGATTTTTGGCAATTCCCGACGGTATCGATGGGGCTTGGTCCGATGATGGCGATTTATCAAGCTCGCTTCATTAAATATATGGAAGACCGTGGCTTGTTAGAACCGTCCGACCGTAAAGTTTGGTGTTTTTGCGGTGATGGCGAAATGGACGAACCCGAAGCTCGCGGTGCGCTTTCGATGGCGGGACGGGAAAAGCTCGACAACTTAATTTTCGTGATTAACTGCAATTTGCAACGCTTGGATGGTCCGGTTCGCGGTAACGGCAAAATTATTCAGGAGTTAGAAGCTGAATTTCGCGGCTGCGACTGGGAAGTTATCAAGGTAGTTTGGGGTTCTGGCTGGGATAAATTGCTTGCCAAGGACAAGGACGGTATTTTGCAAAAACGAATGACTGAATGCTTGGATGGCGACTATCAAACTTTCAAATCCAAAGACGGTGCTTATGTTCGGGAATATTTTTTCAATAGTCCTGAACTCAAAGCGATGGTTGCGGATATGACCGATGAGGAAATTTGGAAACTGCAACGCGGCGGACACGATGCCCAAAAAGTTTATGCCGCATATCACCGTGCGGTGCGCAACAACAAACCGACGGTAATCTTGGCGCAGACGATTAAAGGTTACGGTATGGGCGATGCGGGTGAAGGTCAAAATATTGCGCATCAGGCGAAAAAAATGAGCACCGAGCAGCTCAAACATTACCGCGACCGTTTCAAAATCGATATCACCGACGAAAACATCAAAAAAGTTGGCTTTCTTGAACTCGACAAAAACAGCGAAGCTTTCCGTTATCTTCACGAACGCCGTCAGGCTCTCAATGGTTATGTTCCGAGCCGTCGGCAAAAATCTACCGCACTTTCTATTCCTGAACTTGGCGCATTTGAACCGATTTTGCACGGCTCAAGCGAGGGACACGACATTTCCACCACGATGGCGTTTGTCCGTGTGCTCAATATTTTGATGAAAGATAAAAATCTCGGACACCGCATCGTTCCGATTGTTCCTGATGAATCACGGACTTTCGGTATGGAGGGGATGTTCCGTCAATACAGCATTTGGAATCAAAAAGGTCAGCAATATGTCCCGCAAGATAAGGGGCAGCTGATGTATTACAAAGAGGACATCAAAGGTCAGATTATTCAGGAAGGCATCAGCGAAGCTGGCGGTATTTGCGACTTTATCGCGGCTGGAACGGCGTATTCCGTGCATAACCAACCGATGATTCCGTTTTTCATTTATTACTCGATGTTCGGTTTCCAACGCTTTGGCGATTTCGCTTGGGCGGCTGGCGATCAACGGGCGCGGGGATTTTTACTCGGTGGCACGGCAGGTCGCACTACGCTTAACGGTGAAGGTTTGCAACACGAAGACGGTCATTCGATGGTGCAAGCGTCTTTAATTCCGAACTGTATTCCTTACGATCCTTCTTACGGCTATGAAGTTGCGGTAATCATTCGCGACGGTTTGCGCCGTATGTATCAAGAGCAGGAAGATGTTTTCTTCTACATCACATTGATGAACGAAAACTATCCGCAACCGCCGATGCCGCAGCATAAAACCGCGGAAGAAGAAATTTTGCGCGGAATGCACTTGGTGCAAAAAGGCGAAAAATCTCACGGAGCAAGAGTGCAATTATTCGGCTCGGGCACGATTTTGAACGAGGCAATGCAGGCGGCAAAACTACTCAAAGAGGATTGGAAAATCGAAAGCGATGTCTGGAGTTGCACGAGTTTTACCCTACTTGCAAGAGATGGCGCAGAAGTTGAGAGATATAACCGTCTGCATCCGACAGCCGCTCCGAAGCAAAGTTTCCTCGCGACACAATTACACGGCTTTGACGGTCCAATTGTTGCCGCTACCGATTATGTCCGTGCTTATCCAGAGCAAATCCGTGCATATTTACCGCCAGAGCGCAAAATGACTACGCTTGGCACTGACGGTTACGGTAGATCCGATTTACGGCAAAACTTGCGCGATTTCTTTGAAGTTTCCAGCCGTCATATTGCAATTGCGGCTTTGAAAGCTCTTGCCGATGAAGGAAAAATCTCCGCTGACACCGTCGCCGAAGCAATTACTAAATATCAAATCAACAGCGACGCGCCGTTTTCGCTCTACCGCTAATTTTGGGAGGAAATTGAAATGCAATACGAATTAAAAATCCCCGATATCGGTTCAGATGAAGAAGTATCAGTTGTAAGCGTCGCAATTAAAGCTGGCGACAAAATCCAAAAAGAGCAAACCATCGCCGAACTGGAAAACGATAAAGCTTCGATGGAAGTGCCCTCAGACTGCGAAGGCATAGTCGAAAAACTTCTCATCAAAGCTGGCGATAAGGTGAAAACTGGCGACACCGTTGCGATTGTGGAAATCCAAGCTGATGGGAATACGGCGGAAGTTGCTAATACGACAAACACGGTAACAACGGCAGAACAAAACACCGCCGACAGTGCAGGATTTGTCGATGGCGCAGGCGAAATTATTCCCTTCCACCTGCCAGATTTAGGCACAAACGATGAGGTGAATGTCGTCGAAATTGCGGTGAGCAAAGGTCAAAATGTCAATATCGGCGACACACTTCTCACGCTGGAAACCGATAAAGCCTCAATGGAAGTGCCAAGCGAAATTGCAGGCATCATCATTTCTATCGTGCTCAAAGCTGGCGATAAAGTGAAATCTGGCGATTTGGTCGGTCAAATTATGAGTAGCGTGCAAGAGCCACAGGGCGAAGTTTCAACCGATACCAAAATCGAAGCCAAGGAAACCGAATTCGATTTGCAAAAGCCAGAATTCGCAAACAGCAAAAAACCGCTTGAAATTGAAACTACGGCAACGGCGGCGGTAAATACGGTGAATACAACTAGCAACATCGACGAAGAAGCATTCGCCAAAGCTTATGCCAGCCCGTCGGTGAGAAAATTTGCTCGCGAACTCGGTGCGGATTTAGGAAAAATTAAAGGCACGGGACGAAAAGGTCGCATCGTCGAAAGCGATGTCAAATTGTGGGTTAAAGCAAAATTGCAAACGGCAAATTCCAGTTCGGCTGTAATGTTCGCAACTTCGGCAGGAGGTGCTATTCCAAAAGTGCCGAAAGTCGATTTCGCGAAATACGGTGCAATTGAAAATCAACCGCTATCACGGATAAATCAACTCACTGGCGAAGCGATGACCAGAGCTTGGCTCAATGTGCCGATGGTTACGCAATTCGATAAAGCCGATATCACCGATTTAGAAAATTTCCGTCTGGCACTCAAACTCGATGCGGAAAAACTCGGCGTGCGAGTAAGTCTTCTACCGTTTATCGTCAAAGCACTCTGCCGCACCTTGCAGGAATTTCCAAGATTTAATTCATCGCTATCCGAAGACGGAAAATCCTTGGTGATGAAAAAATATTTCCATATCGGTATCGCGGTCGATACCCCAGATGGCTTGGTCGTGCCCGTTTTGCGAGATGCCGATAAAAAAGGAATTTTCGAAACCGCAGCCGAACTCGCTGAACTTGGCAAAAAAGCCCGCGCTGGAAAACTTAAACCATCTGACTTCGGCGGCGCATCAATCACAATTTCATCGCTCGGCGGATTGGGCGGTGAATATTTCACACCAATTGTCAATACCCCAGAAGCGGCAATTTTGGGAGTTTCAAAAAGCAAAATCGAAGCAGTCTGGGACGGCGAAAAATTCAACCCTCGCCTACTCCTACCGCTATCACTTTCCTACGATCACCGCATCATCGACGGTGCTCTCGGCGCAAAAATGATTAGCTATTTAGGAAAATTGCTCAACGATTACCGACGATTGGTTTTGTAAAACTTTTGAATTACGGTAAAGAAAAGGGAGCAAAGTCTCCCTTTTTTATTGCGGAATTTTTAGGTTTATTTACCGTCATTTTGAGCCGAAGGCGAAAAATCCCACCGCAACCGTCATTTTGAATCGTCAGGCGAAAAATTCCACCGCAACCGTCATTTTGAGCCGAAGGCGAAAAATCTCACAGCAACCGTCGTTTTGAGCCGCAAGCGAAAAATCTCTGCCGTAAATCCTCTTGACAAATTCTTATTCACTTTTATAATCACTCTGCTTTATTCGCAAAGCGTAATTTTTAATTCATAACAAGGAA
>JAGBJT010000014.1 GCA_017934275.1 Cardiobacteriaceae bacterium
AAATTGACGGTGGAAAATAAAAAATCCGCCGTATCAAAAAACAGCGGATTTGTTTGCAAATAAATACAAATAACGGCACTTGTAGATGCAAAGTAGGATTCGCTCCCGACCGCGTCGGGTTGCCCGTCGTGGCACACGACCCGCGCGCCGCGGGCGGCGGATTTGTCTTGCGAATGAATACAAATTAACGGCACTCGTAGGTTCAAATAAGGATTGCCCGTCGTGGCACACGACCGCCCCCGCTCGCAGCGGGCGGGCTATAAATATTTCAGGAATAGTTCGAATTCTTCGCGCAGGAAGCGGCGCAGCGAGAGGATATCTGGTTGATTTTCGGAGCTCAATAGGGCGATGAGGTCGCGATACATTTGCGGATTAGTTGTGCTTTCGGAGCGTTTGTTAAACCAGTTTGCATCCTGTGGTTCGGATTTGTAGATGGGATAGCGCAAGGGGCGTTGAAAAATCGAATGTATCCAAGCTTGTGCGACTTGTTTGGTGATTTCTGGCATCTGTGCGGGATTCATAATGCAGCGGTCGTGGGAGCGCAGCAGCCCGATTTCGCGGGCGGTATGCATATTTCCGCTGCCGCCGCTATTCAAAATAAAGCTGATTACGGTGTGAGTTTGTAGGCGGGACAATTCGCTGTTCATTCGCGGTAATCGTCTCAACCATTCGAACCAAATTGCGCCGATTGGCGGTAGATTTTCGTCGAGAGTGCTGATTTTCCAAGATAAATCCGCGTCGGCGACAATCCGATCTGCTTGCATCATTAAAGCTAAACCTTCGTCGGCAATTTCACCGCTTGCAGAGAAAATAATCGGTGCGGGCGACATTCGGATGTCGATGAGCGTTTGGTAAAACACGGCTAATTCGGAATTTACGGTTTTTAAGCTTTTGCCGCGCCAATGATGCAGTCCGCCGAAGCGTTTGCCGAGTGCATAAATTAAAAGCGAATTGTGTTTTTGCCGTGCATCTTTGGTGATGTTTTGTAAATCTTCCAAAACTTTGCTTGTTAAATCGACTTCCTGCGCTTTCGGCTGCCAAATCATCATCTGATTTTGATATTGAAAATGACGGGCGATTTGCGTCTCGCGCAGGAGCTGACATTCTTCTAGTAGCGCGTCAGATGCGTATTTTTCGCTGATTTTTTCTTCTTTACCACCGTTATTTACCGTAATTTTTTTGTTATTACGCGAACGGCGTTTCCAGTTTTCAGAAATTGGATAGGCAATTTCACCGTTGTCAAGCGATTTTTTTGTAAAAGCAAAAATTTTTGCAGGCGGAAATTGCTGTAATAACTCATACGGTCGAAGTGGCCAGTCGAAAGCGTGATAAATAAAGAAATCTATATCCTCACCAGAGAGCGAGTTTTCGGCTGCAACGAGCTGTAAATATTGCCAAAAATCCCGTAAAAACGCGCAGATGAATGTGGAAGCGGTTTGCGGATTGTTTTCTAAACTAAGCCAGTCGCGGTTATTGAAAGCTTCGCGGATTTCGGCGGGCAGAGTTACGCGACGGTAAGCAAATTCAGCCGTGTTGTGTGCGAAGGAATAAATCTGGCGTTTTCCGACCGTGAGCGGCGAAGGATATTGCAGGATTGCGGCGAAATTTTTCTTATCCGCCGCGCTAATCCGTGAAAAAGTTTTGGTCAAGCGTTGAAAACCGAAATGCTGGGCGAGAAGCGAAATCCCGCCAGCCGAATTACCGATGATTAAAGCCGTCGCCGCTTCCATCGTCGCAATGTCTAAATGCAGACGGCGTGCCTGATAAAAAGCATTACAGACCGCAAAAATCAAAATACGGTCAGCGATGAAATTGCTGCTTTCCTGCACAATTTTCGGCATCGAACCGAGCTCGCGCGAAAAAAAATCTTGACATTGCAAAATTAATCGCTCTTCACTGCGAGACGCGGGAATTAGCTCGATTAGGCGGTGGTAGCGCGGATGGCGGGAAAAATGCGCGGTTAAAAAACGATTTGCCATTCCCGTCGGCAAAACTTGGCTGATTTCAGAAATGCTCTCGCCGTCGGAAATAGAAATTACCGCCGCAGAACGGGAAAAATATGCCGCCAGACGGGATAAAAGCTTTTTTCGCTCATCTAACGGCATATCGAGTGCGTCGATAATCAGGTCGTAGCTTGCGAATTCATCGCGGTGGCTGATAAATTCACGCGGAATAATCAAGCTCGCCGCCTCACTACCGCAAAGCGGAGCAGGGGTTTGCACATAAAGATTTTCAATCGCGGAAATGACCGTATTGATATCACGGTCGCAGACGGAAACGCTAATTCCCGCATTGGCAAAAAGTGCCGCAATCTGCAAACTGCGAGTGTTTGCGCCCAAAATCGCAGGATTGACAAAGCTATCGAGCATTTTTTTGCCGTCAAGCATAATTTTTCCTTATCTTGTAATAAATTGTAAAGAATATTTAGAGCCGTAAATTAGCTTTAATTTTTGATTGTGAGCTCTATTTTTCCGAGATTTTCAATTTCACCGAGTAAATAATCACCTTTATTTACCGCAGAAACACCTTCTGGTGTGCCCGTAAAGATTAAATCTCCCGCTTCAAGTTGATGATAAGTCGATAAATCTGCAATTATTTCGGGAATATTCCAAATCATTTGCGAGAGGTCAGATTTTTGCCGAATTTCATTATTAACAGATAACTTGATTTCACCTTTGTCAATTATTCCCGTTTGAGTTTTCGGATAAATACTTGACACAATCGCGGCATTTTGGAAATTCTTCGCATTATCCCAAGGCAAACCTTTGTCGCGTAATTCGGCTTGTAAATCTCTACGCGTCATATCTAAACCAACGGCGTAACCGTAAATAAAGCTTTCTGCATCAGAAATTGCAATATTTTTTCCCGTTTTGCCAATTGCAATAACCAATTCAATTTCGTGATGAAAATTATTAGTTTGCGGTGGATAATCAATTACCGCTCCTGAATTGTTCAAAAAAGAAGTAGATTTGCAGAAATAAAACGGTTTCATCGAGGCTTTATCAACGCTAAAACCGAGTTCTTCGGCGTGAGCTTTATAATTTCTACCGATGCAGTAAATATTATGTACAGGGAATTTTTCTTGGCTGTTTGCGATGTCGAGTAAAACAGGATTAAAGCTAGGAAATATAGTTTTAGTCATTTTGGTCTCCGAATTAAATTTTGGTTTAAGAGTACGATTTTTTTATTTAGACAGCGGTAATTTTTTTAATCTGCTAAATAAACTAAAATTTTTTGCGAACTTTCTAGATAAATTTCTTTGCAATTTTCTTCTACACGGTTCAAAGTGGCACAGTAGAGATTAGGAAAATTTATACCGTCAAGCTTCCAAACTAGCCCCCTTGACTTAATTTCGGTATCTTTTTCAAGTGCAAAAATAGAAACCGCTTGATTAGGTTTTACGCTAAATTTTACCGCTCCAGAGATGCAATAAAAACTACCGTAATCGGAAATAATTCTGGTCTTGGGTAGAAAATTATAGAAGTAAGATAGTAAAAAAATATTGCCAAGAGTATGGTCTTCTCTTTTCCCCGTTGCGGCAAGAATTGTTATTTCATCAAGGTTATTTTTAATTGCGAAATTAAAGGCTTTATTGAGGTCGTTAGTGTCTTGTTCGGCGATAAAATGAATTTGTTCTTTTAATTTATTGCGGTATTTTTCGCAAATGCTATCTAAATCTCCCACAACCGCATCGGGAATTCTGCCAAAATCGATGAGTTTTTCCGCTGCACCGTCGCAGCAAATGATGTATTCAGCGGTTTTTAATATTTCTAGTAAGGATTGAGTAAAGGGAAAATCGCCGTTGGCAAGAATGATGTTTTTTGCCGAAAATTGCCTCTGGAGGGGAATTAGACTTTCCGTTTCAATGCACATAACTTTGATATGTATTCGGATCGTTGATGATTAAAACAGGTTCGTTTTCGGGATTGTCTAGCACATCATCGGTTACGCAATTCGGACAAATGTAATGCGCATACAAAAACCAAAAACTTTGTTCTTCGTCAAATTTCAGCCAATACCATTCAGAATTTGCCATTGTTGCTGGCGTTGTCCGTAAATAGTAGGCAACAACTAGACTAATCCACGGCATATGTCCGACAATTATCGCCTGTTCGGTTTCAATTGTTTGCACCGCTGCCAGAGCATATTGCCAAGCTTGATCGGGATTTAATTCTTCAAAGGCATAATCAACTTTGGCGTATTTTTCCGCAGTTTGTTTAGAGCGCAGGCATTGCGAGGTATAAACAGGAAAATCTTTCGCGAGCTCTTTTAGTTGTTTTCCTGAATATTCCGCTTGCCGAAAACCAATCGGAGTAAGCGTTCGGTATAAATCTTGTAGTCCAAAACCAGCTTGCGCGTGTCGCCAGAATATTCGATCTATCATCTTGATGTAATTAGTCTTAAATTAACTTGGAGAGAATGTTTTAAGTATGGTTAAAGCTTGCGTTGGAATTTAAATTTCTTTTTTTATTGATAAATGTTCAGCATTTTCCCAAAGGAATAACCGTTGTTTATGTAAGGCAGTTGCAAACATTTCTGCAACTAGTTTCAATTCTTTTACTCGCGGATAAGCAGGGCGATAAACAATCGCAATGCGCCGATGCGGTCCCATCGCTTCCAATTGCAAACAACGAAGTTGCGAATAGCCGAGCATTTGCGGCAGTGCCATCTGCGGAATGAGGGTGTATCCCATATTGTTAATCGTGAGCTGAATGAGAGTATTGAGCGAAGAATCACGGAAGATATTGCGCTTGTCGTTCATATCAATTTTGCAGATTTCCGCGATGTGATCCCGCAGGCAGTGTCCTTCACCTAAAAGCATCGGCGGGAATTTCTTGATTTTTGCGGGAGTAATGCGGCATTTTTCGCCTTCTTCGCAATTGTCTTGGAAAATTTGATTGTCTTTGTGCGCAATAACCCAGAAATTTTCGGTGGCGAATTCAATGCTTTCTAGACCGTTAATATCAAATGGCAAAGCTAAAACCGCCGCATCTAAATCACCTGATTGAACCATTGAAACCAGCCGAGAAGAAGTGTTTTCAACGATATTCATCAGGAATTTCGGATATTTTTCAGAAAGAACGGGCAGAGCGTAAGGAAGTAAATACGGTGCAATAGTCGGAATAAAACCGATAGTTATCGGATAGGAAAGTTCTTCTTGCAAGGCATAAGCTCTTTCAACTAGCTGCTGAGCATCGAGATAAATTTTTTCCGCACGGCGAATAATTTCCTCACCGATAGGAGTTAAAACGACTTGCTTGTTATTCCTTTCAAAGATTGCAATTCCCAAAACTTTTTCTAATTCGGAAATGCCAAGTGATAAAGCTGATTGTGAAATTTTGCAGTCTTCTGCGGCGCGTTTGAAGTGCTTATGTCTTGCGACTGCGATAGCGAATTGAAGTTGTCGGAGAGTAACCATCTTAATTGTCAATATTTATTTTTTAAATGTGAAAAAAGCGGCGGAATTCTACTTGAAATACGCTCTGATATTGCATTTGGCGGTAAAAAACAGGGAAATAAAAAAATAAATAGGGCATAAAAAAACGCTGACAAATGCCAGCGTTTTGTATTGCAAAATTAAACATTATTTGCGGTTAAGTTTGATTTCACGGATTGAAGCTCGAAGAAATGCACCGCCACAATTTTTAACTTGCAGAGATTTTTGCTGCAAATTGCCAGAGCCGTCATCGGGCGTGCCAGAAGTTGAAAGATAAATCGCCCAATCTTGCCCTGCCAAACATTTGTTGTTTTGCACATTGGTTTTGAGTTTTGCTCCGCCGTCTATTGCGTTACCGCTCAGGCTCATAACTTCGGCTTCACCGCTCAAAATTGCGCCGTTTTGGTCGGTATTTTTTATCGTATCCAAAGCTTGATGCACCGCGAGCACGGAAGGCGCGGAAGCAATTGAGTTGTAATAAACACCAGAAACTTCACCATCGCCTTCGGAAGTATTTTTATCACTAGCCGCGTCGTATTCTGAACGGAATTTGACGGATGCATTAGTCAAGTTACCGCCCGTGAAAACATTTACACCCATCAAATATGAAGAACCTGTTGTGGTGGTGAGTTCCGTCGTGGTTGTGGTTTGTTCGCTTTCAGTTGTTGCGGTTTGTTCGCAGCTGCGAGTTTGTTCTGGCTCGATAACTTGATAAATCAGTTTTCTGGTTTGAGTTGATGTTTGGCAGAGAATCGAGTTTTCCACTACGCAGCTATCTTGACTATTTACAGGAGAGCTTTGCGTAGAGTTATCTGGACAAAGTTGTTTTTCCCAGCCGCTGGTTTCTTCTTTACTCCAACCGATATCAGCTGCGGCATCATTCAAAATTTCTAGACCATTTGTGTCGATAGTTACATATTTTTGGCGTTCTTCTTCGCTGAATTTATGTTCTACGCCATCGATTTCATAACCGATAAGTTTTGTGCTTTCTTCGCCGTGTTTTTCCCAAGCACTGCATTGTTCATCGCTGTATTGCGGTTCTGTTTCTGGTGCATAACTCGTGCTTGTTTCGGAAGTTCCGTCTTGGAAGTGATATTTACGGGTTGTAAAGAAAACGCCGTCGAGTACAACTACTGGTTGAGTAACAACTCTTTCCGAACTTGCGGTTAATCCGTTACTGACGCTTTCACCGCCTGATGCAAGCGGAATATACCAACCGTATTTCACATCTTCTTTTGAAGCATCTGGCAGAGAGCGTTCTTTATTGGCTTTGGTGATGAAATTGCGTTCTGCCAAATCGCTTTCTTCGAGCACAGTTGGTTTTTGGTCGAGTAAGTCGTCGTAAATACCGTAGAAGCGTTGTTGCGGTTCGGTTGCGGTGCGATCTTCTTTATAAATATCTGAACCCGTTCCGAACAATACAATCAACTTGTTACCGTTAAAGTCGCTCGGACGATAAACCGCAGGTGCTGCCGTAATTGGATTAGTGCCGTGGAAGATTTTTTTCGCGTTCCAAGCTTTGCTATCACCGCGTAAATCAAAGCGATATAAATCACCGTTATAGTCGCCAGCGTAGGCTACATCGGCAATTCCGTCGAAATCCAAATCAACAACGACAGGCGAACCGAGCGCATTGATTGCGTATTTATTAGCTGTGTAGTCAGAAACGGTGATTTTCTTAATCAAATCGCCAGCTTTTGTGCCTTCGCGGCGGGCGAGGTTATCCGCGAGATTGAAGTTAATACCGAGTGCATCGAAGATATACAAGCTTGGAGCTTCGTCTTGATTATCACGGGCAGTTGTGTCGCATTCACCGTTACTTGCTTGACTAGCACCAGTATTTGGATCAGTCGGATTATTCGGATCTGCTGGATCTTGCGAACTTTGTTCCGCCGTAGGACACTTCGCGCCTGTTGGGAAACCGTTTGCAACAAAAGCAGAAACGCGCATCAAACCTTCGGTTGCTTTGGCGTATTTGATATCCGTTTCATTGCCGTCTTTATCTTTAACTTTATCCGTGCCCCAAGCGTTTTGCGTATAAGCCAGCACTGGATTTGAAATGGTGTAGCCGAGATTTATTTCCTCATCACCGTTTTTCGCTTCCCAGTTAGCGGCATCGGTGATTGATTTTTCCCAACCAATATTCGCGCTAGAACCAACATTTGCCGTTGCAGATTGACCATTTGCATTAAGCGAGAACACACCGCGTCCGCCTTGTCCGAGGTTTGCAAGCAGAACGGTTTGCTGATTGCGTTTATTGCTTTCACCATCGCTGACCGTCGCGGTCGTCATATAGCTAATACCGCCATTTACGCCGTAAATATGTTGGTTTTCCGTTTCACCGTAGCTCGCGCGAGCGATGGTATTCGGGAGAGTTTCGGCGAGCGTTTCATCTTTTTCGCGCGGCATTTGATACGGCATGTAGGTGAATTTGAGCTCATACGGATTGGTGATATTGCTTGCCCGTTGATAAACATAGAGCATTCCGTCATTTGCGCCCATTACGAGATATTTAGCGCGGTCGATGTTTTTGTTGTCGCCGTTGAGTTCTTTTGCAGCTGACAAACTGATTGGTGCAGCATCAATCACATCCGCCATATTTCTTTCTTTTGTGAACGATTTATCAACTACACGGTTACGGTATTTGGCAACTAAACGGTTAGCGATATTGGCAGCAGCAACCGCTTCTTCAATTTCCACATCAGCGTTTTCACCGCTACCTGCGCGAGTTATCCACGGCAGGAATCCTTTTTCGAATTCCACATCGCCGCCGTCTTCTTTGTTAAAGCCGAAAGCTGAAAAATACGAGTTATCTAATAGCGCGCCTTTACCGTTTTCAGAACTCACCACAATTTTGTATGGCGATGGGAAGTTTGCCGTGCCTTGTTTGTCGTTGAGTTCATCGTCAGAATTAGTGCAAAGCCATTTGCCTCTACCGTTTGCATCAGATGACAGTTGAGAACCTTCAATCAAAGAACAAGAATATTTTTTGCTGTCTTTGAGCGGGAATTTGTTAAACGGTGCTTCAACGGTGTAAATCTGTTGGAATTTGAGTAATGACGACCAATTCGCAGTGTTAAGCGATAGCGTGCTCATCAAACCGACTTGGTTAGCACAACTGCCATCAGTCGATAAACCTTTGCAGAGCTCTTTTTCAACTTCTTCGATAACCGTGTTGCCGTCTTTGTCGGTTGTAACTTGCGAAATGCGGTTTTGAGCTGGAAATTCGCTGACATCAATCGATTGCGAAGAAATATTGGCAGGAGCTGCAACGGAAGTTGTGCGCAAGCGTTCTGTTTTTACGGTGTCTTCTGAAACTGGTTGGGAACCAGTTGTGTCGCGAGTAGCAATTGGCACATCTTTTTTGCTGATAGCTGTTGGAGGAGTAATTGAGACTGATATTGGCGTAACATTGCTATCCGCTGGGCTAGCATCATTGTTTGACTGCATTGATATAGCACTACTAGCAGTAACACTGCAAATACCGTCAGCAATTTTGCTTAAAGCATCGGATAGTTCTGTTCCGTTATTGACTTCGTAATAACCAGTTCCGTTTTTGGGGTTTTTTAGCCGCTCATCGACACGTGCTGCTTGTTTTAAGTATGCTCTTCCGTTAGCTGATAGATTTCCGTTGTAAGCAACGGTAATAGTTTGAATTTTTCTCTTGTGATTGTTGAAGAGCTTGTCGGAAAAATACTCAATTCCTTGTAGCAATTGTTTGCCATTTGACATCATTCTTGGGCTCGATTGTGTCTTGCATCTGGTGACAGAACCATAAGCATAATCAGGATTGGAGATTGCATCATAAGAACAATTGCCTCTGAAAGTTCCTTCTTTGGTGTAATGAATAGGGGTTGTGTCCAGATATGTATAACCACCGTTTGCATCTATTGTCGGTGCAAAATACATATATTCTTCTGGTAGGTGATTCCAATCACTTTCAGGTGGTTTATAGTTGCCGTATGTTTTGCCGTTTATGTAAGCAGCTGTTGGAAATGGTCGTTCAACTAATTCAAAAAGTTCTTTTAATTCTGGATTTTTCCAAGCAATAATGGATGACATATACGGTCGTGCCCCCATCAAAGTATTACTATTAGCGAGCATATGTGCTAAACAAGAACTATCATCAGCTACGCATCCCTTTCCATCGTATATCCATCCGTAGCCGCTTAATCCGTGTGGTATTTTCCCCCAATACACACCATATAAACCATCACCATCTGCTGTTTGAGCCCAAGCTTCGTTATTGACATCACCATCTGAAAAAACGATTATGAATTCTGGTAAATTATTTTTATTAGCCGTTCTATATAAGGTATCAACCGCAGCAATGTAATTAACTGTGGTTAGGGTTTGACCATAGGGGCAAGTTTTTTCCAGTTCTGCATAGGCAGCTTTACCAGTAAGAAATGCTGTGGTTTTTCCAGTCACGGCAACTGCATTTTTGTCTCCTGTATGACCGTGTGCTATATTTTGCTGACAGAGGGACAAATCGTTATCAGTAGATACGGAGCCAGAGAAGTTCAAATAAGGAAGGAATTGCCATTCAAATTGAGAGTTGTATTTATCGGTAATGATCTTTGTAGCGTTTTTAAGGTTTTTAAATTTATCATTTGCCCTCATCGAACCAGATGTATCAAACGCGAGGACTACTCTTGCTCCACAGGAGTTGTTGTTATTGTTTTCCGCAGTGCAAGTTGTTGTGGTTGTTCCTTTCTGATTGATAGTTTGTTTTTCTTGGATACTAAATCCCTTATATTCCTGCGCTTCGATGAATTGTTCTGAACCTTTTTTATGAATTGTGGCGGTTTGTGATACTTTCGTAGTGGTTGTTAATTGTTCGAGATAGCTTGGAACGGTAGAAAATGGTGAATCTTTTACCGCCATAGCTGGTAATGCAATTGCTGCACAAATTGTGGCAATTGAAGTGGAAAGTAAAGATATTTTTTGCTTTTTGTATTGCATTGTTGAGACCTTGTTTGTTAAGTTAATGAACTTGTGAAATGTAGAACCCAGAAATGGCTACGGCAGGAATTTTTCTACAAAAATTTGTCAAATTTGAGAATATGAAGAAAATTTAATCGAGGAAATTGGGGGAAGAGGGCTGTTTTTTTTTTTTTTTTTTTGCGAAATTATCTTTTTTGATAATGCGGGAATATAAGAGAAAATGTTGTTATATCAAAAAATTAGCCAAATAAATCACTATGACTGCCAGTATCGGTAGCAATTAAAAAGAGTTGGTTATTGTCGATTCTATACATAAGCAGCTAATCGGCTTCAATATGGCATTCTCAAAAATCTCTAAATTTTCCTTGTAGTTGATGATCTTTATATTTTTCATCTAAATCAATGCCAGCCGCAAGTTGGTTTATTACAAAATTGAGCTTACTTATATCTTTGCCTCGTTTTGCCATTAGTCTGGTTGATTTTTTCATTTTGTTTGTGTATTTAATTGTGTATTTCATCGTCATCAGCCAACATAGATTGAATTGCATCTTCTGCGGTTTGAAACTCTCTAGATAGATTTTCGCCAGTGAGTGCATCAGACATAGCTTGCTCTAATTCTTTTTTCTGCGGCGTGAAACTAAAAACTCTAAATATTCGATTAGTGAATAGCGATCTTCTTCAACTAGTTGTCCGTAAAGGGTAGAAAAATCTTGGAGCGATTGTGTATAAGCTGCTTTCATAAGTTTTTCCTTTAAACAAGTTGTAAAAAATGCTTTTATAACATATTAGTTTTATTTATTAACTCTAAAAAATGGTAAGTAATACAGCAAACCCTCAATTTAATTTTGACCCCGAAATATTTTTAAGCCACATAACGCACCGTTCTGGGGTTTATCAAATGTGCAATGCGGACGGTAAAGTTATTTATGTCGGAAAGGCGAAGGATTTGCAAAAACGCCTTGCGAGTTATTTTCGTCCTAACTTGCCGATAAAGACGGCGCGGCTAATGGCGGCGGTGCGAGATATTTCGACAACTGCGACGGCAAATGAAGCGGAAGCATTACTTTTAGAGAATAATTTAATTAAAACTCATCAGCCGAAATACAACATTCTTTTGCGTGATGATAAGAGCTATCCCTATATAAAAATTTCCGCGCATAAATATCCAAGAGTGCAAATTTTTCGTCGCGGTGGGGGAAATATTTCTGCGGTATCGAGAGAAAATTTAATCCGTAATTTACTAGAAACAGATGCGCAAAAAAATGTAAAGAGTGCAAATAAAAAAGATAAAAATGCGCAATTATTTGGTCCATATCCTAGTGTAACAGTAGCAAAATTTGCCCTAGAACAGTTGCAAAAAATATTTCATTTGCGCTCCTGTCCTGATAGTGAATTTGCCAACCGCAGCCGTCCTTGCTTGCAATATCAAATCAAACGCTGCAATGCACCGTGCTTGGAATATATTTCCGTGGAAAACTACCGTGCGGATTTGCAATCGGCAGCTGATTTTTTACGCGGTGAAAACAAGGAACTTTTGAATTCTCTGCAAGAGAAAATGTTTGATTTGTCGGAAAAAGAAAAATATGAAGAAGCAGCAGAAATTCGCGACCAAATTCGGGCTTTGCAAAAGCTTAATAATCAAAGCCGAATAAGCTCTAATGATGATGAATTGGATGCGGATTATTTAGCCGTAAATGAGCAATACGGTGAAATTTGTGTGCAAGCTTTGTTTTTTCGTAGCGGTGAGCAAGTAGGAAGTGAAAATTATTTTCCTAAAATTCCTGAATATGATGCAAACAGTGAAGAAAATAATCGCGAAGAGTATTTATCCGAAATATTAGAAGCATTTATCGGACAATATTACTTTGAAAGAATTCCAGCAGGGCAAATAGTAGCGAAAATAACTGATAAGAGTAAGGAAAGTTTAGAAGAATATTTGAGCTTAAAAAGAAATAAGAGGGTAAAAATAATAAATAAACCTAGGGCGGAGAAAAAAGACCGTTTAACTATGGCAGAAGAAAATGCCAAAATCAATCTCTTATTGCAAATTGCGGCAAAATTATCGATGGAAAATCGTTTTCTAGCCCTTGCCACAGAGCTGAAATTACACTCCGTGCCGACAAGAATCGAATGCTCGGATATTAGTCATTTTCAAGGTGAATATACGGTTGCAAGTTGTGTGGTTTTTGATCAAAGAGGGGCGGTTAAAAGAGATTATCGTCGCTACAAAATTAGCGATATAACCCCAGGCGATGATTTTGCGGCAATGCGACAAGTTATTTATCGTCGTTTTTCTCGCTTAAAAAAAGAACAAGCCACGATGCCTGATATTTTTTTCGTCGATGGTGGAAAAGGGCAGTTAAAACAGGCAATGGAAGTTTTCGAAGAATTAAATATCACAGGAGTGCAACTAATTGGAGTAGCAAAGGGAGAAAAAAGAAAGCGGGGGCTAGAAGTTTTTTGGTTTCCTAGTGAAGAAATTCCCCGTTATTTGGCGATGGATAGTCAGGCGATGCAGTTGATTGTGCAAATTCGCGATGAGGCGCATCGATTTGCTATTACAGGACACCGTAAAGGGCGCGATAAAAAAGTTAAGCGTTCGGTGTTAGAAAATATCGAAGGGGTGGGAAATAAACGCCGTAGAGTGTTATTAAATCACTTCGGGGGGATAAAAGAAATTTATGCAGCTTCCATTGAAGAAATTGCCAGAGTGGAGGGAATTAGCGCAAAACTTGCCCGAGAAATTTATGAGCATTTGCATTCAAATTAGTTTTTGATAAATAAATAAATATTGCTTGCTTATAATGCCCGCTTTTTTAACTTGTTTTAAGTAATTTTTTACTCTTAAAAATAACTTGAAATATATCTTTTATTCGAATATTGGAGATAAAACAAATGTTCACTGATAACGAACAAGAAAAAATTCAAATTGCCGTTTTCCCAGTTGCAGGTTTTGGCACGCGTTTTTTACCTGCGACAAAATCAACTCCGAAGGAAATGCTACCAGTTGTTGATAAGCCCTTAATTCAATATGCAGTGGAAGAGGCTTATGACGCGGGAATTCGCAATATGGTTTTTATTACGGGGCGGAGCAAATGGTCGATTACCGAGCATTATGATTTTGCTTATGAGCTGGAAACCGAGCTAGAAAAACGCGGCAAAAAGGAATTTATGACGATTGTCGATCGCATTCGTCCGCGGGATATGAATGTTATGTTTATCCGTCAGGAACGGGCGATGGGATTGGGACATGCGGTGCTTTGTGCAGAACCGATTGTGCGTAATCGTCCTTTTGCGGTATTGCTTGCTGATGACTTGATTTATAACCATTACGGAATTCAAGTATTGAAGCAAATGTGTGCGATTTATGAGCGCAATCAGCAAGGCGTTATCGGTGTGCAAACCGTTCCTTATGAACATACGCACCGTTACGGCATTATCACCGCTGGTTCGAGTTTGGATGACCGCACTTACCGCATTGAAGATATTGTGGAAAAGCCAGCGGTTGAGGAAGCACCGTCGGATTTGGCGGTTATTGGTCGTTACATTCTGCCTGGTCGGATAATGCAGATTTTGGCGAATACGCAAACTGGTGCGGGCGGAGAAATTCAGCTTACCGATGCAATTAAAGCGCTTTTGAAGGATAAAACTATTCTTGCTTACCGTTTTGAAGGCGAACGCTACGATTGCGGTGATAAGCTAGGTTACTTGCAAGCAAATGTGCAAATGGGCATTCATAACCGTGATTTCGGTGAGGATTTCAAAGAATATTTGCGCAGTTTGGATTTGTAATATTTGCTCTATGTTGAGAGTTTTTTTAGCCGTGGTTTTTGCCGCGGCTTTTTCTTTTGTTTTTAATAACTCGGAATAAATAAATGAACGGTCAAAATGAGCTTTTAGAACTTAAAAAAATCTTTCAATCGGCGAATAATTTTGCGCAAATGGCATTTGCTGGCAAAACATTTATTGTTCCGATTGTTGAAATGGATAAAGCGGATATTGATGATTTGCTAGAAATTTCCGAGCATAAAACCGCGGTATTGAATAATTTTCAGGCGTTTTTGGCTGGTAATTCCTACAACCATATTTTGCTTTGGGGGGCGCGAGGAACGGGAAAATCGACTTTAATTCGGGCAGCAGTTGCGCATTTTTTGGCTCAAAATATAAACTTGAAGTTTTTACAAATATCCTGTGAACATCTGCAAGATGTCGCATTTTTGCTGTGGGTTGCCTCGCAAATGTCGGACAAATTTCTGTTTTTTATCGATGATTTATCTTTTTCTGCCAATGATGATTCTTACCGTGCTTTGAAGGCGGTTTTGGACGGCTCGATTGCTGGAATTCCGCGCAATGTTTTGCTTTGTGTTACTTCTAACCGTCGTCATTTGATTTCGGAAAAATTCGCTGATGACAATTCACCGCATCCCGAGGAGGATAGCGAGGAGCAAATTTCTCTTTCCGAACGCTTTGGCTTGCGGCTTTCTTTTCATCCTTTAAGTCAGGAGCAATATTTGCATATTGTGCGGCATTATTGGCTTAAAAAATTCCATAATAGTTATGAAATAAGCGATGATATTTTGCAAAAATCATTGCAATTTTCTCTTACCCGCGGTTCTCGTTCAGCCAGAGTCGCCGAGCAATTTGTCAAAAGTTTTGGTTAAATAGCAAATAGTATGAAAAATACGGATAATATGGATAATTTAAGCTCTTTTGCCTTATTTGATAATGCGGTAACAGGGCAATATTTTTTGCTTGATGGTCTAGTTTTTATGCAAAAAATTAGTTTTTTAGAACTAGCTCATCTTGATGAAATACTACAAGACGGTTGGCGGAAAAATTATTATTCGGCGATGCTGATTGAATATGAATTTCACTTGACAATTCTTTGGTATCGGAATAAAACGGAGTTAAATGAAGAAGAATTAAATAATGTTTTATCGAAAAATAATTCGGAAGTTGCAATTTCCAAGGCAATTGCGAATATTAGTGAAGATGAATATAAAAATAAAATTGAAGTTATAAAAGAACATATTTTAGCAGGTGATAATTATCAAACTAATTTCACTTATTTGTTGAAATTTAATGCTTATGGTGAAGTGCGAGAACTTTACCGTAAATTGCGCCAAAAAGCCGCTTATCAAGCTTTAATCAAGCTCAGTAATGATGAATATATTTTGTCATTTTCCCCCGAATTATTTTTTGAAATAAAAGATAGAAGAATAGAAACTAAACCGATGAAGGGGACAATTTCTATCGCTAAACAGCCAGATGAATTACGAGATGAAAAAAATTTAGCCGAGAACACAATGATTGTCGATTTGATGCGCAATGATTTAGGCAAAATTTGCGAAATCGGCACGGTAAAAGTGGAAAATCCCTTTGAAATTATTAGATTTAACAGCGTTTATCAAATGATTAGCACGGTTTTTGGCAAATTAAAAGATGGCATTTCTTTTGCCGAAATTTTTGCTGCTTTATTTCCATCTGGTTCAATTACAGGTGCTCCGAAATTAAAAACGATGGAAATAATTGATAAATTGGAAAAAGATAAGCGCGGAATTTATACGGGAAGTATCGGTTATATTTCCAAAGATTATGCGAAGTTTAATGTGGCAATTCGCACAATTTCATTAACAAGAATTGCTAAAAGAGATGAATTTTCCGCAATTTACGGAGTGGGCGGTGGAATAACTATTTTATCAAATCCTAATGAGGAATATTTAGAGACTAAATTAAAAGCTGAATTGATTAGTAATTTCTCGCCTGATTTTGCGATTTTTGAGACGATGAAAGTTGAAAAACATCAAATAAAATTATTAAAATATCATCTAAACAGATTAGAAAAATCATCACAAGAGTTAAATTTTTCTCTTGATAAAAATATTTTGCATTTACTTGACAAATATATTCAAAGTAATTGCGATAAAAGGAAAAATTACCGCTTGAAATTATCCCTGTCAAGCAATGGAATAGAAATAAATGCAACGGAACTTGACAATATTGCTAAACGCCAGAAAATAATTATCTCCGATGTTAGTTTAGAAAACCGTAATTATTTACGCCGATATAAGACTGATAGGCGTAAAATTTTTGATGAATGGTTACAAAAAGCAAGTAAAAGAGGGGCGTTTGATGCTATATTTTTTAACCAAGACGGTTATTTATTAGAAGGAGCAAGAACTTTTGTTGCCGTGAAATTACACTCTCAATGGTATTTACCGCCACTGTCATTAGATATTTTACCGAGTATTACAAGAGAAATGTTTATTGAAAAATATCGAGCACAAGGTAAATTGATAACTGAAAAGGAATTTTTATCCGCCGAAGAAATTATTATTGGTAATGCGTTAAGAGGCTTTCTACAAGCGGAAATTTTGCTGTAAAAAAAAACCGATGTGCGTTGAAATTACATCGGTTTTTTTGTGTTAAACATATTTTTAAGGGTTAAATGCTGCGCTGATTGCCCGTTCTAAATCCGTAAGAATGTCTTTTTTATCTTCAATACCCACGGATAAGCGGATTAGATTGTCGCTAATTCCCGTTTTTTGGCGGATTTCTGGCGGAATTGCCGCGTGAGTCATTTTTGCGGGGTGGCAGATGAGCGTTTCAACTCCGCCCAAACTTTCGGCAAGGGTAATCATTTCCAGTGCCGCGAAAAATTTCCGTAAATTTGCACCGTCTTTAAGTTCAAAAGAAAGCATCGCCCCCGCACTTTTTGCTTGCAGGCGGTTGGTTTCATAATCAGGAGAAGAGGGGAGGCCTGGATAGTAAATTTTGGCAACCTGCGGATTTTGAGAGAGAAATTCTGCGACTGCGGCTGCGTTTTCAATATGTCTATCCATTCTTACCGCAAGAGTTTTGACCCCCCGTTGCAGCAAAAAGCAGTCGAAAGGAGAGAGAACCGCGCCCGTTGCATTTTGCAAATAAGCTAATTTTTCTCCGATTTCCTTATTTTTTACCGCAATCAAACCTGCGAGCAAATCACTGTGTCCGCCGAGATATTTGCTCGCCGAATGCACAACGATGTCAAAGCCGAGTTCCAACGGTTTTTGTAAATACGGGGTCATAAAGGTATTGTCAGCGACGGAAATGATGCCGTGCTTTTCGGCAATTTTGGCGATTTCCCGTAAATTGCAAGTGGTGAGAAGCGGATTGGTCGGTGATTCGACAAAAATTCCCGCGACATCAGAGCTGATTGCCACTTCAACGGCGGACAAATTTTGGCAATCAACTTGGGTATAAGTTATGCCAAAGTTAGACATCACGCGGTCGAGCAGTCGGAAAGTGCCGCCGTAAACACTAGTGCCGATGATGATGCGGTCGCCTTGTTTGAACAATCCGCAAATTGCGTGCAAAGCAGCCATTCCCGAGGAAAAAGCCAGTCCCATAACGCCACCTTCAAGTTCAGCAATGAGTGCTTCGATGGCATCGCGAGTAGGATTTCCGCTTCTGATGTATTCCCAATTTTCAAATTCGGCGGGCTGCTCTTGGCGGAAGGTGGAAGAAAAATAAATCGGCAAAGTTACCGCGCCAGTTGTTTTGTCGCGGCTAATTCCTGCGGCGTGAATCAGAGAGCTTGCAAATTCGGTATAGCGCGCGGGGCGGTGCTTATTTTCTGGTTGAGACATAAATTCCTCGATATATAAAAAGCTTTAATCGTAGAGGGAAATTTTCTTCTTGCAAATAACTAAACGGCATTTGCTTATGAATGTTTATTTGTGTAGAAGTTCCAATGTTTTCGTATCTTTTTTGCCTTGGAAAAATTTATCGAGAACTTTTTGAAAAACATCGTCATCGCTAATTTCAGCAAATAAAGTCATTGAAGAGCGGAGTTTGATGCTATCGATATCACCGAAGATTTTTTCAGCACTGTTTGTGTTTAATGTCAATAGTATTTGGCATATTTTTACTAAATTTGTGCCAAGAGTTTTATCGGCAATAAATTTCCTTGCTTCTGCGATATCTCTTATTGCATAAAATTGAGAAATTTCACTCAAACCCAAACCTGCAATCTGCGGAAAAATAAACCACATCCAATGGCTTTCTTTTTTACCCTGTTTGAGTTCTTCACAAGCTATTTCGAAATAATTTTTTTGCGCTGAAATAAAGCGATTTATTGCACTGTTATGTCTATTTATTTCATTCATTGTTAGTTAAAATTATGATGGTAGTGTCTGTTCAATATAATTCTTGCGCAAAATAAATACATCTCTTGCAGCACAATCAGGATAAATCTTTCGCCAATTTTTAATTACCCAGTTAGTTTTAATTCCACAGAATTTTCCTTTAAATTCTGCTTGTTTTGGAAAAACAAA
>JAGBJT010000015.1 GCA_017934275.1 Cardiobacteriaceae bacterium
CGTGCTCATAATTAAAAGTATTGAGGATTTAAGAAGTTGATTTTTGATATAAGATTTTTTTCTACCGTTACTAGAAAAATTCCTATCAGTTTTAATTTTAATTTTGCCATCTTGCCGTTGAGCCGTTGAGCCGTTGAGCCGTTGAGCCGTTGAGCCGTTGAGCCGATACTACCCCCGCCATCCGATGGTTCATCGTACCATCTTTTCGGGAGTTTGTCAATAAAATTTTCATATAAATTTCCTTGGATAAATTACAAATTACGCTCTATAAATAAAGCAGCAGCGATAATAATTCAGAAGAAAAATTTGTCAAGAGAAAAAACGGCAGAGATTTTTCGCCTGCGGCTCAAAATGACGGTCGGACGGGATTTTTCGCCTAACGGCTTAAAATGACGGTTGCAGCAGAGATTTTTCGCCTACGGCTCAAAATGACGGTTGCAGCAGAGATTTTTCGCCTGCGCTCAAAATGATGGAATAAATCAACCGTTTTAAGTATTGTGATATAGTCGTTCCACTTCAAAATAATACTGCGTTAGCTTCGCCTCGCCGTATTAAGCATACTGTCTTCGGCTTGCTGCCTTGTCTTATTTTGAATTGAAACGACTATACTGAACTTGTATGCCGATTTTTTGGTAATTTTTATAGCGTATGCGTTGTTTTTGGACTTGTGCGCTACCAGTTTGGAAAATTTCGAAAATTTTTTTGCAATTTCTTGGAAAATCGATATTTGTGTCATCGAGCGCAAAATTTATTAGCAAATCTGCTTCTTCTACATAAAACGGTTGGCTGGCAATAATCATTTTTGCGTTGTTCCGTTCTAAATTTTCTGCCGTGTCCAAAGCGTGCGGGAAGAAAAAATCTGCTTTGTAATTCCAGAGTGCCTCGTCGATATTTTTTGCGACCGTCTCATTTGCGGTAATTGTGAAAATTTTGTGAAAATTTTGTTCGTCGGCTTTTTCTGCAAGTGCGCAGAGGAGATTTAGGCTAGCGGCGGTATTTTTTGTTTCATAAAAGCGCACTAATACTTGTTGATTGTCTTTCATTTTGATACACAAGTCTTACAAAATTAGGGTTGCTAGCCCGAGTAGCAGGAAAAAACCGACGGCATCGGTTACCGCGGTCAAAATTACTGAACCCGCGAGGGCAGGGTCGATGCGTAATTTTTTGAGTAGTAGCGGAATACAAATTCCCGCGATTGCGGCGAAAAGTAAATTAGTCGCAATTGCCAGAAATACGATGAAAGCGAGTGGCACTTCCTTAAACCAAATTGCCGCGACCAAGGCGGTAATTGTTCCCCAAACCGCGCCTTCAATTAGACTGATTGCCATTTCGCGGATTAGTAGTGATTTCGCGTTTGCACCCTGAATTTGCCCGAGTGCAATCCCGCGAATTATCAAGGTGAGCGACTGCAATCCTGCGTTGCCAGCCATACTCGCCACAATCGGTGCAAGAGCCGCGAGTGCGACGGTTTTTTCAATAGTTGCGCCGAAAGCATTGATTACGGATGCGGAAAGTAGAGCAGTCATCAGATTTATTCCTAACCAAATTCCGCGTCCGAAAGCGGCTTGTTTGATTGGGGCGAAAGTATCGACTTCTTCGTCCATACCAGCGGTTTGCATTAGAAGCCGTTCGTTAGTTTCTTGAATGTAATCCATCACATCGTCGGAAGTTATCCGTCCGATGAGCTGTCCTTCGGAATTGACCACGGGGACGGTTACTAAATCGTGTTCGCGGAAAACTCGTGCTACTTCGCTACCAGGCGCGTTTGCGTCCAAGGATACGCATTGTGCTTTCATCAAATCCTGCATTGTGGCTTCAAAATCGGCGGTGATGATTTTGGTTAGCAGCACTTCGCCTTGTAGTTTGCCGTTACGGTCGATGACGAACAATTTATTGGTGATAGCGGGGAGTTCTTCCATACGGCGCAGATAGCGGATTACGGCTTCGGCGGTAGTATCGGCGCGCACGGAAATCGGGTCGGTATTCATCATTCCGCCCGCGCTATCCTCGTCATATTTAAGAATTTTTCCGAGCCGCTCACGGCGGACTTTGTCGAATGAGGCGAGGAGCGAATAGGAAATATGGTCGGGCAAATCTTGCAGAAAATCGACGAGGTCGTCTTCGTCCATATTTTCTGCAATATCGAGAATTTCGTTGATTGGCGTTTGATTGACAAGTTCGCTCAATACGCTCTCTGACAGATGCGCGAGCACATCGCCGCCCTGCGCTTTATCAAGATTTTTCCAGAGTTCTTCCCGTTCATTTGGCGGCAAGGATTCCAAAATCCGCGCGGTTTCGGCGGGATTGAAATCGCCAAAAATTTTGCGAATTTGCGCACTTGCATTTTGTTTTTGTTCAGCGGTTTCTGAATGGAGAAGTTCGCGGATTAGGGCGAGCGGAGAATTTAGATCTTCGCGCTGTTCAGTGGAATTTACTGTCAGTTCCATAAATTCTCCTTAAAGAAATTTCGGTTGAATGAAAGGGCGGCAGATTTTTTATTTTTTATCCAAATGATTGATTAAAGAACGCTTGAATGCAGCAGCGTTATTTGCTGGACGATTGCTATTTTCTTCTGGAACGGCTTTTCCGAGCAATTGACAACTTTGCCGATGACCTAAATTGCAAGCTTTATTTAAAAATTTTTCCGCTTCATCTTGACTGCTGTCGTTTAGTAATTCTTTTTTATGAAAAGTGTAAAGTGCGGCACAGGATGCGGCGGTATTCAACTTACAAGCTTTTTCGTGCAAAACTCTTGCTTCCTCAATTAGTTGTGTTTTGTAGTTTGCTTCTGTTTTTTCATCATTTAAGCTGGCATAGTAAAGAGCGTATAAATTTTCTGCCGCTCTTTGGCAGGAATTTTTATCCTGTTCATCACATTTTTTTACATCATCTTGGTTAATTTCTGTGATTTTATCTTTATATTCTGAATATATTTCCCGCAGCTTATTTACTGAACAAGATTGATCGCCAAAGTGATTTTGCAAGCAATCTATATTTGCCTCATTAACTTTTTTCATCACTTCACCTTTGGTTTCTAACGGTTGAACTGGTTCGGCGTTTTGAGAAAAAGTCAAGTTGCTGAAAAATATTATTGCAATAAATCCGAAAAATTTAATTGTTGCGTTCATAAAATTTCACTCTCTTATTAAAAAAAATATACTGTTTTAGTAAAAAATATGCCGCGTTTAAAATGCGGCATATTTTTATTGTTTTATCTATGAAAATAATTGTGTTTAATTTCAAAAAAACCGCAGAGTTTGAAAATTCATCTTAATAGTTGCACACTTTTAGCTTGATCTTGCAGTAATTTAATGGCTTTTTTATCGAAAGAATAAAACACATCAGCACCCAAAATATTGCCTTCATATTCCATAATCGCGTCAGCAAAATCTCCACCTTTTTGCAACATTTTTATGCCGTTTTGGGCAGCAACGCGATTAACTTCAACATTTGGAATTTTTAATAATTTTTGCAAAATCAAAGCAATTTTTTCATCAGAAAAATTTGCCCAGCTGCGTAAAACCCAAACCAATTCGCACAAACACGGCAAAGAAATAAAAATCAACGATGCTTGAAGAAGTAAATCATTAGCTAATTTGGCTTGATGTATGTCGTCTTGCAAAATTGTGCGCACAAGAATATTTGTATCAACTGCAATTTTCATTTGCATTCACCAGCCCAACCAGCGGCAATTATTTCGTTCATTTTTTCTATGGATAAAACTTCTTTCATTTCGCCTGCACCGCAACCGATAAATTCTTCTAACTCTTTGTTTATATCGGAAGTTTTAGCGGCTAATTCTTGTTCTTCTTCCAGCATCGTGCGTAAGTGAAGAAACAATTCATCTTGTTTGTGTTGTGATAATTGACCGTATAAAACCAAAAACTCCTGCGGCGAATGTTGCATAACCTGTCGCATAACAAACTCCTTAATTATTGAAGCGTGAAATTCAATGAACTATAGTCGTTCCACTTCAAAATACTACTGCGTTAGCGTCGCCTCGCCGTATTAGGCATACTGTCTTCGGCTCGCTGCCTTGTCCTATTTTGAACTGAAACGACTATAGCAGAACGGAATAATCTCAAGCTGGTGATTGTGGCGGTTCCCACATCACCGCTTGTTTAGTTTCGAAATTTAAAGTTTTCTTTCAACTTCCACTCTTTCATAGCATTCGATTTGGTCGCCTTCTTGCACATCGTTGTAATTTTTAACTCCCAAACCGCATTCGACTCCTGCTCGGACTTCCGTTACATCATCCTTGAAGCGCCGTAATGAATCGAGTTCTCCTTCGTAAATCACACGGTTGTTGCGCAAGACGCGGATTGGATTTGAGCGTTTGAGCACACCTTCTTCCACCAAACAACCTGCAATTGAGCCGAATTTTGAATGCTTGAAGACGGATTTAACTTCGGCGATACCGATAATTTCTTCGCGGATTTCAGGTGAGAGTAAGCCTTGCATTGCTGCTTTTACATCGTCGATAGCTTCGTAAATGATTGAGTAGTAGCGCAAATCAACGCCTTCGTTTTCGACTAATTTTTTCGCATTCGGCTCGGCACGGACATTAAATGCGATGATTGCCGCTTCCGATGCAATTGCCAGCTGCACATCGGATTCAGAAATTCCGCCGATGCCAGAGGAAATAATTTTGACTTTCACTTCATCGGTAGAAAGTTTGATTAAAGAATCCGACAAAGCTTCGACCGAGCCCTGCACATCGGCTTTAATCATCAGATTGACGGTAGAAATTTCGTTTTCTTTGATGTTTCTGAACAGGTTGTCGAGTTTTGATTTTTGCTGTCTTGCGATTTTGATTTCTTTGAATTTACCTTGACGGAAATTGGCAGTTTCACGGGCTTTGCGTTCGTTTTCGACGATAACTGCGTCGTCGCCCGCTTTCGGTGTTCCTGATAAACCTAAAACTTCCACAGGAGTTGATGGACCTGCTTCTTCGAGTTCGCGACCGTTTTCATCAAGCAGGGCGCGGATTTTGCCAAATTCCATTCCTGCAAGCATTATTTCGCCCTTACGCATAACCCCAGACTGCACCAAAATCGTCGCGACACTTCCTCGGCCACGGTCGAGACGAGATTCGATAACAACGCCTTTACCGATACCGTCAGACGGTGCGGTAAGTTCGAGCATTTCGGCTTGGATAAGGATTTTTTCGAGCAAATCATCGATGCCGTCGCCGCTTTTTGCCGATACATAAGAAAACAGCACATCGCCGCCCCAATCTTCGGAAATCACACCTTCCTGTGAGAGTTCAGACTTAACACGGTCAGGATCGGCATCAGGTTTATCCATCTTATTTACCGCCACAATCAACGGCACATTTGCGGCTTTGGCGTGTTGAATTGCCTCTTTGGTTTGCGGCATCACGCCATCATCCGCGGCGACAACCAGCACCACGATATCGGTAACATTTGCGCCCCGAGCCCGCATTGCAGTAAATGCGGCGTGTCCTGGTGTATCTAAAAATGTGATTTGACCGCGTTCGGTATTTACTCGATATGCACCGATATGCTGCGTTATTCCGCCAGCTTCGCCAGCTACCACGCGTGATTTACGGATATAGTCGAGCAGAGAAGTTTTACCGTGATCGACATGCCCCATAATCGTTACAACTGGCGCACGGCTTGCAATCGAAGAAGTGTTTTGCGTTGCCGCCGTCATTACTTCTTCTTCCAATTCGTTTTCTTTGAGCAGAACATATTTATGTCCCATTTCTTCGGCGACGAGTGCGGCGGTGTCTTGGTCGAGCAGTTGATTGATAGTTACCATCTGACCGAGTTTCATAATGGTTTTAATCAGCTCGCCAGCTTTTACCGACATTTTTTCCGCTAAATCTTTCACCGTAATTGTTTCAGGAATGCGGACTTCGCGCGAAATCGGAGCAACTGGTTTTTCAAAATTACCGCCACGGCGCATATCTCGTTTGAAATTTTTATTTGCAGATTTTTTGCCGCCACGGTTTTGATTATTTCTTGCTCCGAAATTTCCTGAATCATCGCTACTTCTTCTGCCAGAACGACCAGATCCGTAATTTTCATCGTCTTCGAATTTGATATGAAAACGGGTTTGCGCTTGGGTTTCATAATCTTCGCGGCGTTGTTCGTCGCGTAAAGCAGCTTGCCGATGACGGTCGAGTTCTTCTCGTTCTTTGGCGGATTGTTTTTCGCGTTCGGCTTGTTTTTTAAGTTGTTCCTCGGCGTTTTTCTTGGCGTTTTCGTTTTCTTGCCGTTTGCGTTCTGCTTCTTGTTCGGCGAGTTTGGCAGCGGTTTTAGCCTTTGCTTCTTTGGCTTCTGCTTCTTCTTTTGCCTTTTTATTTTTTTGCGCTTCGAGTTTTTCTTTTTCCGCTATTTGCAGTTTTTGTTTTTCTTCTTTGGCTTGTTTTTTTGCTTCTTCGAGTTCTTTTGCTTTTTGCCGTTCGATTGCTTCGTTTTCGCGTTGTGCGTTGCCTTGTTGCATTCGTTTTTGTGCGGCTAATTGCTTGGCAAGCTCAATCGGAGAGATTTTTTTCTCGGCTGATTCCTCTTCTTTTTTCTTGCGATTGTTGGTTTTATTTTTTTTCGCAGCGGTTTTTTCTGCTTTATCGCTTTTTTCAGATTTATCTGTTTTTTCCGCTTTTGTTTTTGCAGTAGTTTTTTTCTCTGCGGTTTCTACTGGTTTTTCATCGGCGCTTTTAGCTTTTGTGCTTTTGGTTTCTTTTTTCTCGCCAGCTGATTTTTTATCTACTTTTTCTTCTGATGATTTTTTATCGCTGCTATTGTTTTTCGCACTCGCCTTGGGAGCTGGTTTGCCGCCGTTTTTGATAAATCCCGCGATTTTTAATTTTTGACGGACGCTGATTTCATCATCAGGAGTTTCAACTTTTACGCCAGCTTGCTGGGCATATTCGATGAGTTTTTCGGTTGTTACTTTTAATTGCTGTGCGACTTCGGATACTTTTGCCATTTTCTGCCTCCTATTTCTTATTGTCTAAACCAAGGTTCGCGCGCTTGCAAAATAATTTCTTTTGCCTGTTCTTCGTTGAGATTGCCGATTTTCATCAATTCATCAACGGAAAGTTCCGCTAAATTTTCCCGAGTATTAACTTCTGCTGCGATGAGTTTTTCGGCAAGTTCGGCGGATAAATTGTCCAAATTAGCGACAGAGACTTGCATTTCATCGACGGTTTCTTCTTCTGCTTCGCTATCAAATGCTTGTTTGAGTAGAGCATTACTTGCTGCTTCGAGGATTGTGTCGGCGAGTTCTTCGGCGAAGTTTTCTTCATTTACCAACTCATCGCGGTCGGCATAAGCGATTTCTTCGATATTTTCATATCCAGCTTCAATGAGTTTGGCAGCGGTTTCCTGTTCGATTTCCAGAGCTTGCGCAAGATTTTCTTCTTTGGCGATTTGCGCTGCTTCTCGTTTTTTGCTGAATTCTTCTTCGCTTAAAACATTGATTGACCAGCCCGTAAGTTCACTTGCTAGCCGCACATTCAAACCTTCTCGACCTACGGCTCTGCCCAATTTATCTTGCGGAACGGCTAAATCAATCGTTTTGTTATTACTTTCGATATGCGTATTGACAACTGGTGCAGGCGACATCGCATTTTTGATGAAAACTTCTGGATCTTCGTCCCAGACCACAATGTCGATTGTTTCGCCTGCGAGTTCGTTTTGCACCACGCCAATTCTTGCGCCGCGAATACCGATGCAAGCACCGACGGGATCGGTTTTGGTATCAAGTGCTCGCACCGCAATTTTGGAACGCAATCCCGCTTCTCGCGCCGCCGCCATAATTTCTACCGCACCTGACGATATTTCTGGAACTTCTTTACGGAAGAGGGCAATTAAAAATTCCGAAGAACTGCGCGACAGCTCCAATTGCGGTAATTTCATATCGGCATTAACTTTTTTGATTGCGCATAAAACTCTTTCGCCGTTTCTTAAATTTTCGCGGGCGATGCTGTCGCGACGGTCGATTGTGGCTTCGATACCGTTGATATCAACAATAATTCTGCCGCGCTCTCTACGCAAAATTACTCCATACACTAGTTCGCCTTCGCGACCGCTAAACATATTGAAAACCTTGTTGCGTTCGGCTTCGCGCAATTTTTGAATGATGATGTTTTTGGCGTTTTGCGCACTAATTCTTCCGAAATCTTCGTTCGGTATTTCCTGTTCATAAACATCACCGATGTTCAGTTCCGCATCAGGAAACTCAATTTCTGCCACGCATTCACGCATTTGAGTGGCGGGATTTTCAAGAATTTCGTCGTCATCAACAATGTGCCAAATCCGCCAAGTTTTGTAATCGCCAGTGTGCTGGTCAATGCGAACTTTTATTTCAACTTGCTCTTCGTGAAATCTTTTGCGCACAGCGGCAGCGAGAGCATCTTCGAGTGCGGTGAAAACCGCTTCGATGTCTAATTCTTTTTCGTTGGATACAAGCTCCGCCATTGTTAGTAATTCTTTTGACATTGTTTCTTCCTTAAAAATATTCTGAAAAACTCTTGCAATCAAAATTCTGGTTCGATTTGACAACGGTCAATATCGGAAAAATTTACGGATAGCTCCTGCCGTTCTTTGCCTGCTTTGGCATCGGGAAAAAATAAGGTGATTTCTCCTGTTGCGGTATTTACGCTTTGCAAAATTCCCGTGAATTTTCTTTGCCGCTCAATAGGTAAGCGGGTTCTTAATTTGACTTTTGCGCCTTGCATTTGCGCATATTGCTCGATAGTGAAAAGTGGTCGGTCGAGCCCAGGAGAGGAGACTTCAAAGCTGTATGCGGTTTCGATTGGATTTTCAACATCAAGAATCGGATTGAGTCGTTCGGTAGCGAGAACAATTTCGTCGAGAGTAATTCCGCCATCGATACGGTCGAGATACACGCGCAGCACGCTATTTACGCTGTTGCGGTGAAATTCAATTCCCCACAAAATTAAGTTCATATCTTCGATTGTGGGAGTAATGATTTCGCGGATTTTTTCTTCGATACTCACGAATATTTCCTTAAATTTGAACAACAAAAAACCCCCTGAAAAGGGGGCTTTTTCTAATAAACCGAATTTGGAAGCGGGGGCAGGATTTGAACCTACGACCTTCGGGTTATGAGCCCGACGAGCTACCAGACTGCTCCACCCCGCAATAGAAAAGCTGGCGATTATACGGACAAAAAATCATTTGTCTAGACCGAGAGCGTTTTTGCACGGTTTTTTATGTAACCTTTTAGCGCGACGCTTTGCAGTAAGCGTATTTATGGAATTTCTCAATTTTTTACGGCAACAACAAATGGAAACAACAAGGGACAGAAAAAAAGAAATTTCTTGTATTGACCGTTGGGTTATCAAACTCGGAAGCTCGACGGTAACCGAACAGGGACGCGGTATCAATCCCGAAACATTGGCAAGTTGGGCACGACAAATCGCCCAGCTACAGCGAGCTGGCAAGCAAATTATTTTGGTGAGCTCTGGTGCGGTAGCGATTGGAATTAAAACCCTTGGTTGGAGCGCGCGCCCGAAGGAATTGCCGAATTTACAAACCGCAGCCGCAGTCGGACAAATGCAGCTGGCAAGTAGTTGGCAGCAGGCTTTTGCACGGGAAAATATTGCGGTTGCGCAAATTCTTCTTACTCACGACGATGCTCGCGACCGCAGGCGTTATCTCAATATCCGTGCGACCCTGCAAACCGCGTGCAATGCAGGAATTGTTCCCGTAATCAACGAAAACGATACCGTTTCTTTCGATGAAATTCGTTTCGGCGACAACGACAATCTCGGTGCGATGGTGGCGAATATCGTTTCTGCTGGCGGTTACATCATTTTGACCGACCAGCGCGGTTTATTCGATAAAAATCCCCGTGAATTTCCCAATGCCAAATTTCTTTCGCAGATTGCCGCTGATGATCCGCGTCTGCCAAAAATGGCGGGCAAAACTGGCGGAATTCTCGGCTCTGGCGGTATGTATTCCAAAATTACCGCGGCACAAAAAGCTGCTCGTTCAGGCACGCACACTTTGATTGCAAGCGGAGTTGAGGCGGAAATAATTAAAAAACTTACCGACGGTGAAGAAATCGGTTCTTGGTTAATAGCACCGTCTGATGCACAAGCTGCGCGCAAACAGTGGCTCGGTAGCCAGTTGCAAATTAGCGGAAGATTATTTTTGGATGACGGTGCGGTTGATGCTTTGATAAACCGCAACAGCAGTCTGTTGCCGATTGGAGTGAAAAAAGTTGAGGGCGAATTTATGCGCGGTGAATTGCTTGCCTGCGTTGATAAAAACGGTGAGGAAATAGCCCGCGGTTTGTCAAATTATGAGGCTTGCGATTGCCGTGAATTTGCAGGAAAACACTCGTCAGAACTAGCTGAACTCCTCATTCACGGCGAAAATTTAATTCACCGCGATAACTTGGTGATTGTCAAATAATTCTTCTAATTTCGCCGCAACTCAAATACGACGGAAAAGTTTTGAAAATTTCTAGCGAAAGGAAAACGCAAATGAAAAGTTTTGAAAAATCCCACAAACTTGACAATGTTTGCTATGACATTCGAGGTCCAGTACTGGCTGAAGCGGTTCGTTTGGAGCGGCAGGGGCACAAAATCATCAAATTGAATATTGGTAATCCTGCCCCGTTCGGTTTTGATACGCCGTCAGAGATTGTTGAGGACATCATTTCCAATATCTCGCAAGCGCAGGGATACTCGGAAAGTAAGGGGATTTTTGCCGCACGCAAGGCGGTGATGCACGAAACGCAAAAACTCGGAATGAAGGGCGTTACCGTCGATGACATCATCATCGGTAACGGTGTGTCAGAACTAATAATGATGGCGACGCAGGCTCTGCTTAATAACGGTGATGAGGTGCTAATTCCGATGCCTGACTATCCGCTTTGGACGGCTTCGGTTTCACTCGGTGGCGGACGAGCGGTGCATTACCGTTGCGATGAAGATAACGATTGGAATCCCGACCTAGACGACATTCGCGCCAAAATCACGCCGCACACCAAAGCCATCGTCATCATCAATCCCAATAATCCAACTGGTGCGGTTTATTCCCGTCAAACTCTGCAAGAAATTGTTGATATTGCCGAACAAAACGGCTTGATTATTTTTTCCGATGAGATTTACAGCAAGATTACTTACGACGGTGCAGAGCATATTCCGACTGCGTTGTTGGTGAAAGATACGCTTTGTGTTTCGTTCAATGGACTTAGTAAGGCTTACCGCGCAACGGGTTTCCGTGCAGGCTGGATTGTGTTTTCAGGCGATGTAAATAGTGCGAAAAGTTATATCGAAGGCGTGGAAATGCTAGCTTCGATGCGGCTTTGTTCGAATGTTCCAGCGCAACTGGGAATTCAAACCGCACTCGGTGGATATCAATCAATCAACGATTTAATCATCAACGGCGGACGGCTCTACGACCAGCGCGATGCGATGTATCAAGGAATTAACGCCATTCCAGGGCTATCTATGACTAAACCGCAGGGCGCGATGTATGGTTTTGTAAAAATCGACACCGATCGGTTCAATATCCACGATGATGAAAAATTTATCCTCGATTTACTCAGAGCAGAGCATATTTTGTTCGTGCACGGAACGGCGTTTAACTGGGATAAGCCTGATCATTTCCGTGTGGTGTTTTTGCAGTATTGCCGACATATTCGCGAAGCTTGCGAAAAAATGGCGAGATTTTTGAGCAAATATCGGCAGGAGTAAGGCAAATTTGCCGTCGGTGAAAAATATTTTGTGAAAAATGCAAAAAATATTTGACAAGCGAAAAATTATTTCTATAATGCGCGCCTCTTTTCCCTGATAGCTCAGTCGGTAGAGCAAGTGACTGTTAATCACTGGGTCGGTGGTTCGAGCCCGCCTCAGGGAGCCAAATTCAAAAACCTCCGTGAAAACGGAGGTTTTTTTATGTCTATTGATTAGCACTTAATTTCCGTAAGCCGCATTTGAATTCTGCTAAATAAAAAAAGCCGCGATAAAACCGCGGCTTTTTGTTTGTGAATTTGGTCGGCGAGACAGGATTTGAACCTGCGACCCCTTGCCCCCCAGGCAAATGCGCTACCAGACTGCGCTACACGCCGAAAGCGCGGCAATATATCAAAAAACTGTTTTTTTCAGCGAAAAAGTAAATATTTCGAATGCCGTAAATCGCCTTTATTTGTTGAAAAAAAACTTGCTGTAAAGTGCGTTTTTTTTTTTTTTTTTTGCATTTACGGAGAAAGTAATGAAGAAATATTTTCGTTCAAAGCAGGACTACAAGCTTGCGACGGTGATGATCTGTGCAATGTTGCTTGCGTTTTTTGCGGCGTTTATGGAGTTGTTTTCCAAAACTGCTCAAAAATATCCCGCGGTATGTTTTGGCTTTTTGCTTGCTTCCTTGATTGTTTATTGGCGGGAGATTTCTAGCAATTACCGTAATGGTCAAAATCGTGCGCTCTATCGGATTTTCGCCTTGATTGCGCTTGCGGTTTTGTATGTTTCACCGTTATTTGACGGTTTTCTTCATATTCATTCAATCCGTATTCCTTTGTTTATTGCCGCGAGTTTTGCGGTTTTCTTTTTGCTAGCTATTTTTGATGAATGTAAATACGGTAAGGCTTCGCTTGATACGGCGTTTTTCCGTGTTTGTTCATATTGGGGAAAAGCAGCTCTTTTTTATTCCTTATCTTTTTTGCTTTCGGCAGCGGTTTTCGGGCTTGGATTTGCGCTTTTGTATTTGATTGGTTTTAAGTTTTGGAATTTGCCGAATGCAGTTATTGCAGCAGGAATGGGATTTCTTTGTGGTCTGAATTTGCTGATTTTTGAGTTATTAGAAATTAGTCCGAACGAGCAGGGAATTAAGTTATTTTCTTGGCTGCAAGCGGTTTTGCTCTCGTTTATTGGAATTTATTTACTAGCTTCCGTATTTGTTGAAGTAGAAGAAATTAAATCTGGAATTCGTCTTGTTGCGGCGGCGGTGTTGATTGCACTGTTACTTTTGGCGGGAAATAGTCAAACGAGCAAGTTGAATTTAATGAGCCTTGCTGCTGGATTTGTCTTGCTCTTGATTAGCTTGCACGGGATTTTGGTTCGCATCGATGCTCGTGGTATCACGATGAACCGAATTTATTTTTTATTGTGCCTGCTTGCGGTTTTGGTTCTTTACATCGCATCATTTCTTGATTGGAAATTGCATCAGAGCGGTAAAACGGGAAAATTTGCGGTGTTGTCGCTATCAGCTTTTGCCGCTGCCGCGATATTTAACTCTTTGATGCCAGCGAAAAATATCGAATTAGCCGCGATTTTGCGCAGTTATACGGTGGATTTTGCGCATAGCAAGCGGGAATTTTTACATTGGAAAGACAGCAAAAAACTTAAATATTTCGGTAAAGATGGCGATGAAGTTGTGCGCAAAATTGCCGAATTCCACGGTAAAGATGAGATTTGGTCGCAATGGAAAAACGATCAAACTTATTTCAAAATTGCGGATAAGAGCGGCGATGAAATAGCAGAAAAGTTAAAAACACTCAAAGCAAATCTCAACAAAATTCCTGCTGATTTAACGGTATCGGATGCGGTTTTGAAAGACTTTATTGAGGCGAAAAAATATTGCTTTATTGAAAAACTACAACCCCGTTTTGTTGCAATTGCAACCGATGCCGACGGCGACGGCAAACAAGAATTGCTGCTTGGTTGCTTGAATTATGGAAAAAATCTGGATTTACTTTTTTATCCGAAGCCAGATAAGGCAAATTCCGTACAGATTGAAAGCATTCGTTTTGATACGGAGCTTGCTTTCGAAACTTGGTTGAATAGAGCGCAAAGTTCCGAAATTACCTACACCACACCGCCAATTTTTTACGATAACGCAAATATTGCTGGCAAAAAAATTGAGCTCTCAACCGTCAAACATCCAGAGCTGAAAAAAATATAGTCGTTCCACTTCAAAATAATACTGCGTTAGCTTCGCCTCGCCGTATTAGGCATACTGTCTTCGGCTCGCTGCCTTGTCTTATTTTGAATTGAAACGACTATAGAACCGAAAAAATAAGCGGTAAAAAAGTGGAGGAAACAAACTCCGCTTTTTTTGTCGTATTTTTGTATGCGTTTGACGGTAAGAATAAATACAAAGAAAACCGTATTGCCGTAATTAGCGATACTTCAACTTTCAAAATGAAAGCCAACAAAGAAAGGGAGTTTTTATGTCATTCGAGCGCAAAAAAATAGTTTTACCTTGTGCGAAGGGAAGCGAGCAAGTTGTGGAGCAGGAAGCTATTTCTCTCGGGCTGGAAGATGTAAAAATTTCTGATGCGGTGGTTGTTGGTTACGGTGATTTGATTTGTCTTTATCGGATTTGTCTTTGGTCGCGAGTGGCTAGCCGTGTGCTGCTAGTTTTAACCGAAGGTGAAGTACAAAAGCCCGAAGATTTATATGCGCTTACCAGCGAGATTGCTTGGGAAGATCATCTTTCGCATTTGAATACTTTTGCGGTGCGGTTTAACGGAATTGGTGCGGGGATAAATAACAGTCAGTTTGGTGCACTGCGGATTAAAGATGCAATTGTTGATCGCATTCGTTCCAAAATCGGCAAACGACCAGATGTTGCGCCGAAAAATCCTGATTTGTTGATTTACGGGCATTTGCGTAAGGGAAAACTTACGCTTTGTTTGGATATTTCTGGCGGAAAACTACATAAACGCGGCTACCGTATTTCGCAAGGTGAAGCACCGCTGAAAGAAACTCTTGCGGCTTTATTGCTCTACCGCAGCGGTTGGCATTTGGAACAGAAGAAATTCATTATTGACCCGATGTGCGGTTCGGGCACGCTTTTGATTGAGGCATTGATGATGGCGGCGGATATTGCTCCTGCGATAAACCGCCGTCATTTCGGTTTTTCCGCTTGGGGATTGCATCATCCACGAGTGTGGAAAGCTTTGATTGATGAGGCTTATGAACGGCAAGCACGGGGATTAGAACAACTTTATTGTCAAGCGGTGGGCTTTGATAACAATCACAAAATGATTGCGATTGCCAAGGAAAATTTTGCTTCTGCGGGATTAGACGGGCATTGCAAGTTAGAAGTTTGTGATGTGGCGGATTTTTCTTATCACGACTATTACGGCGAAAGCGGTTTGCTTATTTCCAATCCGCCATACGGTGAGCGAATTGGCACGGTGTCGCAACTTGCCGAAGCTTATGGCGCGCTTGGTGCAGCATTCAAAACATTTCCCGCAAGCTGGAATATGACTTTGATTGCTAATCAAGATGCCTTTTTGAAAAGATTAAAACTGCGTTCTCACAAGCAATATCGCGCATTTAACGGTGCGATTGAGGCAAAAATTGTGCTCTATTCGCGAGCAAGACAAATTGAAGATACCGCGATGCCGCTTGCAAAGGTGCAGGAATTGTCTTTATCGGCGGAGATGTTCGCTAACCGTCTGCGTAAAAATGCTCAAAAAATTGCGACATTTGCCGCAAAAATTCCGACAAATGCCTATCGTTTGTATGACCGTGATTTGCCTGAATATGCGGTATCGGTTGATTATTACGACGGAAATGTGCTGGTATCGGAGTACGCGCCGCCGAAGGAAATTCCGCCAGCAAAAGCCGAACAACGCTTATTAGATGTCTTGCAGGCGATACCGAAAGCTTTGAATATTCCGAGTAAAAATTTGACCGTGCGCCGCAGAGTCCGTCAGTCTGGCAAGCAGCAATATCAACGCTTAGCATCAACTTCGCGCGAGCAGGAAATTATTGAGGGTAAAGCGCGATATTTAGTGAATTTGCACGATTATTTGGATACGGGAGTTTTTCTTGATCACCGCCCGATGCGCCAGAGAATTTTCCGTGAGGCAGCGGATAAAACCTTCTTGAATTTGTTTTCTTATACGGCAACCGCGACGGTGCAAGCGGCTTTGGGCGGCGCACTGTGGAGCACTTCGGTTGATTTATCGTCAAATTATTTGGATTGGGCAGCGCGCAATTTTGAATTAAATGGACTTTCTGACCGTCATCGCCTAATTCGTGCTGATGTGATGCAGTGGCTTTTTAACGGTGATAGCCGTTTTGATTTGATTTTTTGCGATCCGCCGACCTTTTCCAATACCAAAAAACGCTCTCGGGTTTTTGAAGTGCAAGCCGCTCATAGCGAGTTGATTATGGCTTGTATGCGCCGCTTAAATCCGAATGGAACTTTGTATTTTTCTAATAATTTCCGTGATTTTGAAATGAACGGCAATTTGGCAGACGCTTTTGATATTGAAGAAATTTCCTCGCAAACGATTGATTTGGATTTTGCCCGTAATCCGAAAATTCACCGCGTTTGGAAAATTAGACACGGCATTTTGGAAGATTAGTTATTTCTGAAAAGTATGCTTAATAAATAAAGCTGACAGAATATCTAGCGTTAGTTTTGTATGTTTAGTGATTAGTTCTTTTCGTCCAATTTTCTCTTTAGGGCGCATCCAAAAATTAAAAAAAATGGTTTTTTACCGCCGTCATCCTGAGCGTAGCGAAGGAACTATGGTCATTCTATATCAAAATAACAAAATATGTTACAATAATTTTTTAGCTAATTTGGAGTATATATTTATGGCATACGATGTGAAATTTAAGGAAAAAGTGTTAGAAATTTTGGCGCAAAATAACGGTAATGTGCTTAAAACTAGTAAATTATTTAATTTAAACCACCGAACCATTGTTAGATGGAAAGAAACTGCCGCAAGATA
>JAGBJT010000016.1 GCA_017934275.1 Cardiobacteriaceae bacterium
AAAATCTCTTTCGTGCTTTGATTTATAGGTGTTCGCCATAATTTTTACCATTCTTTGACTAAAATTAAGTGAAATAATTATAGCAGAAAATTGAAATTTTAGGAATGTTTTAGAAGAATTTTTGAATTTTTAGATGCGCCCTTTAATTTCTATCAATAAAAAAATTAAACACTAAAAAAATAATTTCAGGCAAGCTGAAATTGTTGGCAGTATAGCAAATCATTTTGACATAACCCATAAGGTTATTTAACATGCAAATCTTAAAATATACGCCGTATAAAAAGTAATTCGCAGTATTCTGAAATGTTAATTTTGTTAGGAAAACAAAGTTTTATGTTTATCGCATCTTTATGATGTTTTTCGTATGATATTTTTAAGGAGTTCAAAAAATGAGCAAAATTCGTGTAGCCGTGTTAGGTTATGGCAATTTAGGACGAGGTGTAGAATTTGCCGTAAAAAACTGCCCTGATATGGAATTGTACGGCGTTTTCACACGCAGGCAGCCTGAAAGCGTGAAAACCTTTGGTGCGGCTGTGTTTTCGGTTGATGATATTCTCAATCACAAAGATAAAATTGATGTTTTAGTGTTATGTGGCGGTAGTGCAACTGATTTACCGACACAAACTCCTGAATTTGCTAAACATTTTAATGTGGTCGATAGTTTCGATACGCACGCTAAAATTCCTGAACATTTCGCCGCAGTTGATAAATCCGCTCGAGACGGCAAAAATGTGGGCGTAATTGCGGTAGGTTGGGATCCTGGTTTATTTTCGCTTAATCGTTTAATTGGCGAAAGTGTTTTGCCTAACGGCAATAGTTACACTTTTTGGGGCAAAGGCGTTAGCCAAGGACATTCGGACGCAATCCGCCGTATTGACGGCGTGTTGGACGCAAGACAATATACCGTGCCGATTGAAACCGCATTAGAACAAGTTCGTCAAGGCAAAAATCCAAATTTAAGCACACGCGAAAAACATTTGCGTGAATGTTTTGTGGTTGCAAAAGACGGTGCAGATAAGGCAAAAATTGAGCAGGAAATCAAAACTATGCCGAATTATTTTGCCGATTACGACACTACCGTGCATTTTATTGATTTAGAAACACTTCAACGCGAACACGGCGGCATTCCTCACGGTGGTTTTGTATTGCGAAGTGGAAAAACTGGTGAAAACGGCGAAACCAATCATATTATTGAGTTTTCGTTAAAATTAGATTCAAATCCTGAATTTACTTCCAGTGTGTTGGTTGCGTACGCACGAGCCGCATACCGTTTGAACAAACAAGGTCAAAGCGGTGCGTATAGCGTATTCGATATTGCTCCTGCGTTATTATCGCCTAAATCGGCAGATGAATTACGCAAAGAGATGTTGTAAAAAGTCCTAATCTTTGAACTAAATGACGCATCCAAATTTAACATTTTTCGCTGATTGTCAATTTTTTTTCAACATTTTTTATTTAATTTAATTGCAGAATATCCCCCCCCTCTTTTTGATGTTTTTTATTTCTGCAATTAAACTATTTTTGCCCAAAAGAGAACAAACACAAGGGGGACAACATATTCAGGATTATCGAAAATAAATCTGGCAACATTTACAAAACACCAGACTAATAAAAAAAGTGTTATAAATCCGAGTGCCTGAACTACTACTGTGTCTAGAAGCATTAGGAAATATGGATATTCCAAATTACTATCTAGCCCCAGACCCATAGCAGACACAATAACAGATGCTAGAAAGTTATAAATAAAGAACTCCTCAAGTGAGCATACATACGAGCCTCGGTTATCGATGCTGCAATACAGGACATCAAAAGGCTAAATTGAAATAAACAAACCACGAGGGATAATAGCTCTTCTGCTCCATTTAATCTTGCATATGCAAAAGGAATAATAAATACCAAGCTGTTGTAAATAAAAATTTTCATCAACTTATCTATAAACTCAATGTAATAAATAAAAAAACCCCGTTATCTGTCAAGATAACGGGGTTTAGTCTAGACTAAACCGATTTTTGTATTGCATTGCCAAACTTTACATATATAGTCGTTCCACTTCAAAATAATACTGCGGGAGCTTCCTCGCCGTATTAGGCATACTGTCTTCGGCTCGCTGCCTTGTCTTATTTTGAATTGAAACGACTATACAAATTCAATCCAAGCATTTAGCTTAAAATCACTCACAAGTTTTAATTTATTGCAAATACCGTTATGACAATCCCACGCAAAATTCTCACTGCTTCTTCTTCTTTTCCGAGACTTCGTGAAGCGAATGCCGTATATATCGACAAAACTGCTTTGATTTACAAAATGACACAAGCCGACGATGCGTTCTTTTTATCCCGTCCGCGGCGGTTCGGAAAATCACTTCTTGTTACAACTTTGGAAGCATATTTTCAAGGTAAAAAAGAGCTTTTCGAAGGATTAGAAATTGAAAAAATGGAGCAAGAGTGGAAAAAATTTCCCGTTTTGCGGTTTGATATGAGCGGTGATCGCTACACCAGCACGGAAAAACTGGCAGAACGAATAAATTTCCTTTTGATGCGTTACGAGAAAATCTACGGTCGCACACCGAATGCAGGAGAGGAATTCACTTCGCGCCTCAAAGATTTAATTGTCCGCGCCCGCACGCAAACTGGCGAAAAAGTTGTAGTTTTAGTCGATGAATACGATGCACCATTGCTTGATACCGTCGTCGATGATACGAATTTCCAAACAATGCGCACGATGCTGCGTTCTTTTTACAGTCCTCTTAAAGAATCAGGCGAACATCTGCGTTTTGTATTCCTTACGGGGATTACTAAATTCAGTCAATTGAGTATTTTTAGTGAGCTCAATAACTTAAAAATAATCTCGATGAACGATGACTACGCCACGATTTGCGGCATCACGGAAGCGGAAATAATCAAATATTTACAGCCAGAAGTTCAAGCTCTTGCCGAAAAAAATGGAATATCTTTCGAAAATGCACTCTTGATGCTAAAAAATAAATACGACGGCTACCATTTCAGCCGCAATTGCCCCGATATTTATAACCCCTACAGCTTATTAAACTGCCTTGCGGATTTGGAATTTAATAATTACTGGTTCTCATCAGGCACACCAACGCATTTAACCGAACTTTTGAGTCGATATTCTCTGCGCCCCGAGGATTTAGATAGTTTTACCGCCACCGCTGAAATGTTTGACACGCCGACAGAACAATCCGACTCGCCAATTCCAATTTTGTATCAAAGCGGATATTTAACAATTAAAAAAACTATTCGTAATGTGCATTTCAAACTTGGTTTTCCGAATGAAGAAGTTCGTATTGGATTTCTGCGGGGACTTTTTCCTTATTATTCCAAAACCACCAAGGATAAAAACGAAGTCTTTCTCTCCGAACTAACGCTCGCCTTCGAAGAACGCCGTGTTGATGATGCGATGCAACAAATGCGTAGTTTTTTCTCATCGATACCGTATGACGCAGAGCGACAAAACGAAGCGCATTACAAGACAATGTTCTACTTAATCTTCCGCTTAGCGAGCAGTTTCGGTGTCCGCACCGAAGAGCGAACCGCGGCTGGCAGAAGCGATTTCGTGCTAGAAACCGAGGACGCGGTTTATGTTTTTGAATTCAAACTCCACGGCACAGCAGAAGAAGCTCTACGACAAATCGACGAAAAAGGCTATGCAATTCAATACGAAAACGGTTCAAAAAAACTCTACAAAATAGGTGCTTGCTTCGATGAAGAATTACGGACGCTTAAAAATTGGGTTGTTGCCGAGTAGCAACGAAATTTCACCGTCATTGCAACTGTCTCGCACGGTAAAACGCAATTCCTACTTAAATTAAGTCTTGACAAAAAAAAAAAAAAACACGAATAATTCCTTGCAGTTTCCGTAAAAAAACATTTTTTGCGGTTTTTTTTATTCATTTTTTAAGGAAAAATAATGCAAGGCAAAATTCTCGCGGATGGAATACTTCGCGCCGAAGACGGTAATCGTTATAAATTCGACATCAAGGATATAGAAAATTTAAGCCAAGATGGGCAAAATTTAACGGG
>JAGBJT010000017.1 GCA_017934275.1 Cardiobacteriaceae bacterium
ATGGCTAATCTTACCATCTTTTGACGAATTTGTCAATAAATTTCTCATATAAGTTTCCTTGGATAAATTACAAATTACGCTCTATAAATAAAGTATCAGCGATAATAATTAAGAAGAAAAATTTGTCAAGAGAATTTGCGGCAGAGATTTTTCGCTGCGCTCAAAATGACGGAATAGGGCGGAATTAACAGGAAACGGTACAAATAACCGAAATGAAAGCGAAGACAATTGGATTGCCCGTGCGGCACGCACAAAAAATCCGCCGAAATAAAACGGCGGATTTGGCAAATTAACTTAAATGCCTAATTTACTTTGTAAAGTCTGTGATTACCGTTACACCGCTGACTTTGAAGTTATCCATATCGTGATAAACATCGGTAATTCCACCGAGAGAAGTGGTTGCGGTTACTAAATCGCCAGGGCGTAAAGTTCCAGCTGCAACTTGATTAAGCAGTAGTGGAAATTCCGCACGCGGCATACCGAAAGAGCCGTTGAAATTCACCTCTTTGGCAATAATCCAATAATTGACATCGAGCGGAATTTGACCTTCCGCGCCCATCGGTGTCATTCCAATTTGCACCGCACGACCGCGCGAACGCACCGCTTGTAAGGAATTAAATAAGGTTTCTTTGATACCGAGCGCGTCAATCGACACTTGGCTACCGCCAGCAGTAATGTCTTTTATCGCTTGCACGGGATTATCTTTGGCGGAATTGATGGTGTGTAATGCACCGACTTTCTTGGCAAATGCCAATTTTTCTTCTGAAATATCAACCGCAATAACATTTGCACCAGCTGCCGCAGCAATTTGAATTGCCGATAAACCAACGCCGCCAGCACCAAATACAGAAATCCATTCACCAGGTTTAACTTTTCCTACGCCCAAAACTCCGTGATAAGAAGTCATAAAACGGCAACCCATACCAGAAGCTTGTTCGAAAGCTACCGCATCTGGCAGCGGAATTAAGTTGAAGTCAGCGGTTGGAATGTGTGCGTATTCGGCAAATCCACCGTTATAAGTAAAACCAGGCATCGCCAGATTTTCGCAAGTATTGGAATAACCTTCGAGGCAGTGCTGACAAGTTCCGTCGCCGCAAGTAAAGGGCACAATTACACGATCGCCAACCTTGACTTTACGGATATTTTTACCGACTTCCTTGACAATTCCGCTCATTTCGTGTCCGCCTACCATCGGCAGGGGCGCAAGAAAACCTTGCCATTCACCTTTCCAACCGTGCCAGTCAGAGCGGCAAATCCCGCAGGCTTTTACTTCGATAATCGCACCGTCATCGGATAGTTGCGGATCTGGAACATCGGTTACATTCAAAGGTTTGCCGAATTCTTCAAGAACAGCTGCTTTCATTTTTTTGTCTCCTTAAATATTTAGAACAAAGCAGGAAGTGATAATTCTTCCTATTTGCAAGTATATTCAAGATGAGAATTATTTGCAAATGAATAATGACAAGAAATTACGGTAGTTGCCGCGAGAAATAGTCGGTTTGATGAAGAAGAAATATAGTCGTTCCACTTCAAAGTAATACTGCGTTAGCTTCTTCTCCCGTATTAGGCATACTGTCTGCGGCTCGCTGCTTTGTCTTATTTTGAATTGAAACGACTATAACCTTGCGGTGAGATTAGATTTCCACCGCCACTGCTAGTAGAAAAAAAATACGGCATAAAGCCGTATCGTTTGAATTGATAAGTTTTTCAGCGCGGAAGAAAATACGGTGCGAAGCGTCCTTCCTGTCCTAGTTGATTTCGCATAAATGATAAATAGCGAGCGATTTCTGCATTACCGCATTTGCCAAAAGCAATAAACGGCGGATTTAATTGGAAGAGATTTTTGCCGTAAAGATATAAATCGCAGGGAAAGTAACGCATTCCACCGCCAGCTTCCGCGAGCAATAAATCGCCAGCAGCGGTATCCCATTCGCAAGTTGTCGAGGATAATTTCGGATAAACATCAGCTCGACCTTCGGCAATCACCGTAAATTTCAACGCCGAACCTCTATACATATGCTTATATCCACCGAATAGCGATTTGAAATATTTATCGTGGCGACGGCTAATTCTGGCGTGGGCAGTAATAATCGTCGGAATACCGCGGCGTTCGCGGCAGAAAATTCTGGAAATTTCACCGTTTTCACATTTATACGCACCGAGATTTTTCGCAGCAAACCAATATTTGTCCGTAAGCGGTTCATAAATCAGCGAAAAAATCGGACGGCGGTTTTGAATTCTCGCAACCAGCACGCAAAACTCACCCGATAATTTGACAAATTCTCTTGTGCCATCAAGCGGATCAATCAGCCAATAATCATTCGAATTGGTCAGATGCGAACCGTCTTCCTCACCCAAAACTGGCAAGGGCAAAATATCAGGCAGAGCCTTACAAAGAATGTTATGAGCGGCAATATCGGCGGCAGTTACTGGCGTGTGATTGGATTTGGTGTGAATTTGCATTTTTGCCACATCGCCGTAATACGACAAAATCGCCGCAGATGCTTGGGCGCACACAGCGGCGATTTGTTTAGCAAAAAATTCTAGTTCTTGAAAACTATTCATCGCGGATTATGCAGATTTAGTTTCAAGTTTTTCTTTAATTCTTGCTGCTTTACCTTCTAATCCACGCAGGTAATAAAGTTTGGCACGGCGCACATCACCTTTGCGCTTAACTTTAATCGTGTCAATCAACGGACTGTGAGTTTGGAAAACTCTTTCTACGCCTTCACCGTGCGAAATTTTACGCACCGTAAAAGATGAACCAAGACCGCGATTTTTCTTCGCAATAACAACACCTTCAAATGCTTGCAAGCGTTCGCGGTTACCTTCACGAACCTTTACTTGCACCACAACGGTATCGCCAGGAGCAAATTCAGGAAGATTAGTTTTGAATTGTTCTTGTTCAAGAGTGTCAATTATGTTTGTCATTTTTTTCTCCATAAATATTGTGTTCGGTTAAAAATTCTGCGAGTAGCGATTTTTGTTCGGCTGTCAAATTGAGTTCCGCAATTAAATCAGGTCGCAGAAGAAAAGTTCTACCAAGTGATTGCTTCATTCTCCAACGGGCAATTCTTGCGTGGTCGCCAGAAAGCAGAATTTGTGGGGCGCGGATTTTATCAATATCAGCTTGCAAATTTGTTCCATATTCGCTTGTATCAAGTGTTTCAGGACGGCTGTAATGCGGACAATCTAATAAATTCGCTTGGGAAAAAGAATCTTCCAAAGCCGAATCACTACAACCTAAAACCCCATCAATTAAACGGCTTACGGCATCTGCAACACAAATTGCTGCAATTTCACCACCAGAGAGCACAAAATCACCGAGGGAAATTTCCAAATCAATGTAATTGTCAATAAACCGCTGATCTACACCTTCATAGCGTCCGCACCACAGGACTAAATTGTCTCGCTCGGCAAATTCTTTCGCCCAAGTTTGACTAAATTTTTCACCCTGCGGCGACATAAAAATATGTAGCGGTTTTTTATTTTGCTGAAAAACTTCCGCATTTATTTTTTCAGCAGTTTTGGCAAGTGGGGCGTATTGCATCAGCATTCCAGGACCTCCACCGAAAGGGCGATCATCAATGCGGTGATGCTTGTCGCTGCTTTCATTTCGTGGATTGTGATAGCGAAAATCAAGAATTTCTTCTTTAATGGCTCTGGCAACCACACCTTCCTGAAAATAATTGCGGATTAGTTCAGGGAAAATGCTGACAAAATCAATTCTCACTACTCACCAATCAGCTTGCCAATCGACAAAAATTGTTTGCGCGGTTAAATCAACTTTTTCGACAAATTTTTCATAAACCAGCGGAATGAGAATGTCTTCCGTGTCGGGATTTTCTGGCTTGATAACTAAAACATCATTTGCGCCAGTCGGAAAAATTTCGCGCACTTTTCCGAGTTTTTCTCCCTCGCGATTTATTACGGTAAGCGAAATTAAATCGCACCAGTAAAACTCATCGTCTGGTAATTTTGGCAATTGTGAGCGCAAAACCCACAACTTTGTACCAATTAAACTTGCCGCTTGATCGCGGTCTTCAAAATTATTAAAAACGGCGGTGATGTTTTTTCCGCCAGATTGAGAATTTTTTACCGTGAGCTGAATTTCAGAACCGTCTGGTTTTTCAGCTACAAAACTGCGATATTTCAGAATTTGTTCGCGCGGTCGACAGTAAGAAAAAATTTTTACCCCGCCTCTAAGTCCAAAAACTGCGTTGATTGTTCCCAGCAGAACCTTTTTTTGCCCCTCAACCATTTCAAGAGGCGTGTTCTTTTCTGTATTCCTTAACCAAAGTGCGAACCCGATCGCTCATTTGTCCGCCATTTTGAACCCAATAATCAACTCTTTCTAAATTGATGCGCAGGCGTTCTTCCTGACCTCTTGCTACTGGATTAAAAAATCCAAGTCTTTCGATAAAACGACCGTCCCGTGAGTTACGGCTGTCAGTTGCAACTATGTGATAGAAGGGGTGCTTTTTCGCGCCGCCTCTTGATAGTCGGATTGCTAACATTTCTGAGTTTCCTTAAATTTTTACAGATTTACAGATAAAAAAACGAGTGCTTTAAGAAAAGCACTCGTTGATGAGTTGTCTTCGAAGCTTACTTGCGTTGTTTGCCAACAAAAGCGCGGTCAATTTTAGCAGCGTTTTGTTGTGCCAAAGCCAAAGCCTGTTGTGAAGTTTGGTTAGCTTGGATAGCAGCAGCACGAGCTTCTTCAACAGACGCACGCAAAGCAGCCAATTCTGCGTTTTCAGCTGGTTGATTATTGCTAGAACAACCTGCGAATAAAGCAGCAGATGCAGCCAACAAAGCGATTTTCATAGAATTTTTCATAAAAATAAAACTCCTGTTTTTTTTTGAAAATTTAAGTCAGTATGGTCTCGAAAAGACGCGCGAGATTATATAGATACTTGAAATGTTTGCAACTATATGTTCTTGCAATACAGTTTTCGATGGTTTGCGCCTACAAACATACGAATAATTCATACAAATGTAAGAATTTATTTACGGGAATATCAAAAAATTCAAAAAATCACTTTTCGTAAAAAACAAAAACTGCGGGGAGTGGGACTGCCGCACCACAAATTCCTACCATTTTTCTCGAAGAAAGTAAAAAATAAATTTATTAGATACACCCTACGCTTTACTTGCAGACATTTTTATTGCTCTAAACCAGCGAGTAATCTTTGTAAAACTTCTTTCATATCGACGCTCAAATTGTCCATTGTGGAGAGAGTGAGCAGTGCATTTCTAGCCCGTAATTTCCGTTGTGGATCTAATTTTGTGCTTACCGAAAATGCGGTAGAGATTAACCGTGCGGCGAGTTGCGGATTAGAAATTGCGATTTTTTTCACTTCCTCGCAGACGAAACGGTAACCAGAACCGTCGATGGCGTTGAAAACTTCTGGATTTCCAGCCGCAAATCCGCCGAGCAAAGCGCGAATACGGTTGGGGTTAGTGCTTTGACATTCAGCCGATTTTGCCAGTGTTTTAATTCTTTCCAATGCGCCGAAATCGCAATCTTTGGCTTGAATTTGCACCAAACGGTCGATTGCGAGCGGATAGGCGGCATATTCTTGTTGGAAATCGTAAATTGCGGTTTTACGGGCAACATCGGCGCGGAGATTAAGCGCTTCCAAAGCTGCTGCCCGTAAAGTTGGATTGTGGATAGTTTTGTAATTATCGAGCAGCATTCGGCGAGTTGGTAAATCCGCCAATTGCGCGAGATAAAACCAAGCAAGTCCCAAAAGTGCGCGAGCAGCGGTATTTTCAGGACCGTTACCGTTATTTGAAAGCGGTGTATCAGCAATTTTTTGCCATTCTTTACGAGTTTTTATTGCCAAAAATCCGAGAATTTGCCGTCTTGCCGCTGCGAGTTTGTCGATATCTAAATTATTTCCGCGTTCCGCCAAAATTGCCGAAAGTGTCGGGAATGCAAGTGAGAGCGCTTTTTCCTGATCGGTAATTTCGCGGGAATGCAAAATTTCGCACATCAGTTCCGCGGTTTTATCGCATTGTTTTTGCAATTCTTGCGCGGGTTTATCGAAGGCGTTGTCGATTAAGCGGCGGTAAATCGTATTCATCGCCTCATTGCGCGCGAAACCGTCAGGAGCTTTGGCAGCGATGATATGTAAATCTTGGTCGGAATACGGATAGTCGTAATTAACGGGCGCGGAAAATCCGAGCATTAACACGGGAATGCGTTTTGCGGTGTCGGGAAGTTGAAAACTACGGTTTTCCTGCGGTTTATCGAGTAGCCATAAATATTCAGTTTTACCGTCTTCGAATTTGAGTACATCGCCGTCTTCGCGGATAAAAGCGAGGCGTATCGGAATAAGCAGGCAGCGGCGCGGTGAAACAGCGTTCAAATCTTGCAAGGCGGTGAGAGTGAATTTATCGCCGTTTTGCTTTCCCGTAAAACGCAGGCGTGGCGTGCCCGATGTCGTATACCAATCGAAAAACTGATCGCGGAAATTAAATCCGCTGACTTCCTGCATACATTCGGCGAAATCCTCGATACGAGCGGCTTTACCGTCGAATTTTTCGACATATTTACGCATTCCTTCTTGGAATTTTTCCTCGCCGATGATTGAGTGATACATACGGATTATTTCCGCACCTTTTTCATAAACGGTGGCGGTGTAAAAATTGTCGATTGCGGCATATTCCTGCGGTTGCACGGGGTGGCGCATCGGTCCAGAATCTTCGGCAAACTGGGCACGGCGCAAGATATTGACATTTTTGATTCTTTCGATATTGCGGTCGTTTAAGTCGGAAGAAAATTCCTGGTCGCGGAAGACGGTTAAACCTTCTTTCAACGAGAGCTGAAACCAGTCGCGGCAAGTGATGCGGTCGCCTGTCCAATTATGAAAATATTCGTGTCCGATAACCGATTGAATGCCTAAATAATCAGAGTCGGTCGCGATTTTTTCGTCTGCCAAAACATATTTCGTGTTGAAGATGTTGAGCGATTTATTTTCCATCGCTCCCATATTGAAATCGCTCACCGCCACGATATTGAAACGATCTAAATCGTAAGAAAATCCGAAACGGCGTTCGTCCCAATTTATCGCGTCAATCAATGCTTGCATCGCATATTGCGTTTGGTCGTTGAAGCGGTGTTCGGTATAAATCCAGAGGTCGATTTCCTTGCCTTTTTCGGAGTGAATTTTTTGATTTCTTGCGGCTAAATTTCCTGCCACTACCGCAAATAAATATGACGGTTTCGGATAAGGATCAAACCAAATTGCAAAATGCCGTCCCGCGTCCAAATCGCCGCTAGCTTCCAGATTACCGTTGGAAAGCAAAACGGGATACTTTTCTTTTTCAGCTTCTAGCCGCACGCGGTAAGTTCCCAGCACATCGGGACGGTCTAAATTAAAAGAAATCCGCCGAAATCCTTCCGCCTCACATTGCGTGCAAAAAATACCGTTCGAACGGTAAAGTCCAGAAAGTTCGGTGTTTTCATCTGGCTTAACAACAACTTCGGTAAAAAGGCGGAATTCTTCGGGAACATTGAAGATGGTTAAAAGATTTTCTTTGTATTCATACTCTTCAAAATTTAGATTTTTATCGTTGAGCGAAATTTGCAAGAGCGAAAGTTTTTCACCGTGCAAGCTGATGTGCTGGGCTTTTTCGTCGAGTTTTTTGATGTAGCGAGTGTGGCGAATACGGCAATCTTCTTCGTTGAAAAAAAATTCGAGTTCGTTGTGAGTAATGGCAAATTGCGGGGCTTGATAATCAGCAAGTCGGACAGTTTGAGTATTTATGCTCATTGTTATTCCTTAAAAAAATCGTTTAAGTTGTGAAGTAAAGCGCATTTATGTAGCCGAAAGATGAAAAATAAACAAAAAATAAACGCTGACTTTCCCGTCAGCGCTTGTATTTTGAGTGGAAATTATTGTTTATTTTTGTTTTCGTAATAACTCTGCGTTTCGGCGACGGCGATGGCGGTCATATTGAAAATTCGTCTGGCGGTCGCGACTTTCGCCAAAATCTGCACGGGACGGTTCAAGCCACACAAAATCGGACCGATAACATTGCCGTCGGAGAGCACTTTCATAATGTTGTAGCTGATGTTGGCGGTGTCGATATTCGGCATTACCAGCAAATTTGCCGAGCCAGTGAGCATATTTTTCGGATAAACCAACTGCCGCACGCTTTCTGACAATGCCGCATCGGCCTGCATTTCACCTTCAATTTCTAGATTTTTATCCGCCGCACGGATAAGCTTCAAAGCTTGCCGCATTTTTTGCGAACTTTCTAAATCTGGACAATCGCCAAAATTCGAACGAGAGAGCAGGGCGGCTTTCGGCGTAATTCCTAAACGACGAATCATCTGTGCTGCCAAAACCGTAATTTCGCAAATTTGTTCTGGAGTTGGATTACGGTTGATGTGCGTATCAGCGATAAATACCGTGCCTTTGGGAGAAATTACCGCACTTACCGCCGTGAGCGTCTCACCAGGACTGCCAATAATTCCACGCAAGCGAGCCAAGTTGCGGTCATAGCGTCCAACCGTGCCGCAAATCATCGTATCGGCATAACCAAGCTCAATGAGCATTGCAGCGAGCACCGTCGGACGAGTGTTCAAATGAATTGTTGCTTCGCGCGGATCAACGCCTTCTCTGGCGCGCAGTTCGTGATAACGGTTGCAACATTCGTCGTAATAAGGATTGTTCATCGGTTCGATGATTTCGAAATCGTCCTCTTCTTTGAGCGGAATGTTGTTTTCGGCGATTTTGTCGAGAATGGTTTTGCGTCTGCCAATCAAAATCGGACGGCAGATTTTTTCTTGCACCGCCGCGAGCACCGCACGAATAACTCGAATTTCCTCACCTTCGGCAAAGGCAACTCGCAGAGGATTAGCCTTCGCGCGCTCGATAATCGGTTTCATCATAAAACCGCTACGGTTAAACAAAGACGACAAACGCAAGCTGTAAGCGTTTAAATCATCAAGCGGTCGGCGAGCAACTCCCGTTTCCATCGCTGCTTTTGCTACCGCAACTGGCACACGGGAAATTAAACGAGTATCAAATGGTTTAGGAATTAAATATTCCGAACCAAAAACCAATTTCTGACCGCCGTAAGCACTAATTACTTCCTCATCAGCAGGTGAGCGAGCAAGTTCCGCCAGAGCATAAACCGCTGCCATTTTCATTTCTTCGTTAATTGTGCTCGCGCCAACATCAAGCGCACCGCGGAAAAGATACGGAAAGCAAAGCACATTATTTACTTGGTTCGGAAAATCACTGCGACCAGTGGCGATAATCGCATCAGGACGGACTTCTTTCGCTTCCGACGGCATAATTTCAGGAGTCGGATTAGCCAAAGCCAAAATTAACGGCTTCTCCGCCATCGTTTTAACCATCTCTTTGCTGAGTAAACCGCCTTTCGACACACCAAGAAAAACATCCGCACCGACGATTGCATCTTCTAGCGTCCGAGCATCGGTTTCTGCTTCATACTTCGCCTTGCGCTCATCAATTGGAATGCCACGCCCCTTGTAAATCACACCTTTGGAATCGCAGACCAGCACATTTTCCGCCTTCACCCCAAGATTGCAGAATAAATCCAAGCAAGCCATTCCAGCCGCACCAGCACCAGAAGCGACAACTTTGACTTTACGGATATCTTTGCCTTGAATGTAAAGCGCGTTTATCAAAGCCGCTGCCGCAATAATCGCTGTGCCGTGCTGATCGTCGTGAAATACGGGAATATTCATCCGCTCCCGCAAGCGTCGCTCAATTTCAAAACATTCAGGAGCTTTAATGTCTTCTAAATTGATACCGCCGAAAGTCGGCTCCAAACTCGCAACGGTATCGACAAATTTGTCAATGTCGTTTTCGGCAACTTCAATATCAAAAACATCAATGCCCGCAAATTTTTTGAATAAAACACCTTTGCCTTCCATCACAGGTTTGCCAGCTAAAGGTCCGATATTGCCTAAACCAAGCACCGCCGTGCCGTTAGAAATTACCGCAACCAAATTAGAACGAGAAGTCAAAAAATCCGCCTGAATCGGGTCGCGCACAATCTCCTCACAGGCATAAGCAACACCAGGAGAATAAGCCAGCGATAAATCCCGTTGATTAACTAATGGTTTGGTCGGTTTGATGGATATTTTTCCGTAAGTCGGAAAACGGTGAAAACGAAGGGCTTCTTCTTTGAGATTTTCAGGGAGATTTTCTGGTTCTTCGGTCATAACAAATCCTTGATTTAGTTCTATAGTCGTTTCAGTTCAAAATAAGACAAGGCAGCGAGCTTAAAGACTGTATCGGAATACGGCGAGGCGAAGAGAACGCTATTATTTTGAAATGGAACGACTATAATTGTTAAAAAGTTCGGTAGTGTAACTACAAGCGGCATAAAGATATACGAAAAGTCGCGATTTATACAGCTCAAAAGAGATTTTGATAGAAAAAAATAAAGCGAGCTTGACACTCGCTTTTGTATGGAAATAACAGATATTTAAGCTTTCACTCGCTGATAGCGTCCGCCAGAGAGCGAAGTAATGTCGCCGTCAAGTTCCAGCATCATCAAAATCGAAGAAATTTCCTGCGCCGATTTTTTTAGACGACTAACTAAATCATCAATCCGACAAGGGTCAAAGCTCATCGCGGAGAGAATTTCTCGTTTGAGCTCTGCATCAGGATTATTTGCGTCTGGAATATTTTGCGTAGCAACGGTTACAGGCGGATTAACTGGAAAAGACGGCTGTTTTTCATTCGTATGGGTAGCACTGGAATCGACAGAAACCGAAGCACGGTTCGGTGTAGCACTAGGACTAGAAACGGCAGAACTTGCGTGATTAAAACTCGCCGTGTTGTCCTGATATTTCGAAATATTTTTCTGCGCTTCCAAAATTGGTCGTAACTCTTCCAAAATGTCATCGGCGCACTCCGTAAGCTTCGCACCAGACTTGATTAAAGCGTGGCAACCACGCGACATCGGATTGAGTATCGAACCAGGTACCGCAAAAACTTCCCGTCCCTGCTCACCAGCTTGGCGCGCTGTAATCAAAGAACCACTCTTTACCGATGCTTCAACTACTAAGACCCCAGCCGATAAACCACTAATCACACGATTTCGTTGCGGAAAATGATGCGCACGAACACCAACTCCAATCGGAAATTCCGACACAATCGCGCCAGTTTCAGCAATTTGATAAGCAAGCTCTAAATTTTGCGCGGGATAAACACGGTCAAGACCAGTTCCTACCACCGCAATAGTCTTACCAGAAACCGATAAAGCCGCACGGTGCGCAGCTGCATCTATTCCCAAAGCTAAACCACTCGTAATTACTAAACCGAATTTGGCAATTTCTGAACATAAATCCGCACAAATCTGCTCGCCTTGCGGAGTAGATTGCCGACTACCAACAACACCAAGCTGCATTAACGGTAATAAATCAACATCGCCCTGCACAAATAAAACAGGAGGCGGATCAGAAATCTGCTTCAAAAGTGCTGGATAGCGATCATCGTGCAAAGTCAAAATTGCACGGTGATCTAAATCTTGCATAAGCCAGTTCAAATCAGCTTGAACTTCTTCTGCATCAATGAATTTCTTCCACTGCAACACAGTTTGCCAGCTAATAGAAGAAATTTTCTCCTTAATTTCCGCATCAGGACTGCCAAAAAACGCTTCTGGCGACCCGAAAGCCGCCAGAAGATTAGAGAATGACTTGTTTCCTAAACGAGGTGCGCGGTTTAATGCGCACCAAGCACGGATTTTGTATTCAAAGTCCATTAAGGTGCAACAAGATGATCGGTTATGTCAATGTTTTGAGTTGAATCAAGAACAAAGCCAATGCTGAATTCTTCATAAACCTTAATAATCATCAAGTAGCCAATTTCTTTTCCTGGAACTTGAATTGATTTACCGTTGATTACGCGTTTAGGACCTGGACGAACAATCTTCCAAATATCACCAACTTGCGCGTCGTTATCAGCACCGAAACTTGTGATAACTGTGTCGAATTCTTTAATCGACATAGTTTCTTTGTTCAGGTTAGCAATGAAGTAACCACGGCTACATACGCCAGACGGTGCTTTCGGGAAGAAAATGCTGGTATCAAGGTGATCAGATGATGCAGGTAACAATAAATCGCCTTCAAGAATTGGCTTCACAGCATCAATTGGTTTGAGTTTGGTGTTAGCAGTTTCAACATCTTGTCCGATTACGCCAACTTTACCGATGTAATCCATTTGAGTGCCGATTCTGCGCGCTAATTGATTACCTTTGTATTCACCAATTGCTTCGCCTGGACGATAAACATCGAATTCAGTTACACCAGCAGGAAGTTCAGCTGTTTGCGCAAATACTTCTTGTTCTTGTGTGAGAGTGAGGTAGTCGCCAGCATTACCGAAGACTGTTGGGAGAGATTTAATAGCTGAATCAGTGAGAATTTGAGTTTTCAAAGCAAACGGAGCAATTGCGTCGCCAGCAAAACTAATCGGAGCAGCACCACCGTTGCGGTATGCACCAGCTTCACCGATAGTTACGCGTTTTTCACCATTAACATTAACGATAGTGAGAACATCACCAGGATAGATCAGATGCGGATTACGGACTTGTGGATTGTTGTACCAAATTGATTTCCAAAGCCAAGGATTAGCGAGGAAGCGTTTAGAAATACCCCAAAGAGTGTCGCCTCTCTTAACGATGTAACGGTAGACTTGACGGTCTCCAAATGCGTCCTGTGGAGCGGCAACTTGACGAGTGCCATTGCACACTTCTTCTGGACGATCAGCACGATTAACGAAAGGGTCGCGAGAAGAATTACAGGCTGAAAGTGCCGCAACCAGAGAAGCGCCCAGTAATAAGCCATTTATACGGTTTTTAATCACTTAAAACTCCTAGGATTGTGTGTGATTGAGTTCAAAAAAAATTGCGGAAAACCAACTTTGGTCGTCTGCTCATAATAGACGAAATCTTACGCGATTTTTTCCGACTTCATCATTATTCTTCAATGTTTATCGTGATATTTCCGCCTTTGTATTTAAGGAAAAATATCATCTGTCTTTATATTTTCCGTGTCATTATTCTACTAACCATAACGATGTCTTCAAAAAGCTATATCGAAAAATTCATTTTTGCATTTACGGCAAGAAGTTTTCACCGTAACAATTTAAGCAAGGTACATATTTAATGAGCATATACCCGATACTTTTTCACCCCGACAAGCGATTACGAACGGTCGCCGAACCGATTGTTGATTTTGATGATGATTTGCGGCAAACCGCAGAAAATATGTTTGAAACGATGCGACAAGCCAAAGGCATTGGACTTGCGGCGACGCAGGTAAATATTCACCGTCGATTGATTGTTATGGAAATTCCGCAAACTGACGGTACAACTCCTGACGATCGGCAAGATGAAAATCTTCCGCGTGAGAAGTTGGTTCTTATCAATCCAGAAATTCTTGAAAAATCCGCTGAAAAGAGTGAATACGAAGAAGGTTGTTTATCGATTCCTAATCAATTTGCGAAAGTTGTGCGTCCTGCGGCTGTGAAGGTTCGTTTTTATGATTTAGACGGTAAAGAACAGGAACGCGCTGCAACGGGACTGCTAGCAACCTGCATTCAACACGAAATTGATCATCTCAACGGTATTTTGTTTATCGACCATTTATCTCGCTTAAAGCGCGAGCGGATTGAGCAGCGATTAGCAAAATATCTCAAAAATCAAGAAAAATCCGCCAATGAATAATGCTGAAAACCCACCGATTATTTGGTTTGCTGGCACTCCTATTTTTGCCGCTACCTCCTTACGGGCTTTGCTTATCGATAAAAAATATGCTCCACAACTAATTCTGACCCAACCTGACCGTCCCGCTGGGCGTGGTAGAAAACTGCAAGCTTCGGCGGTAAAACAACTTGCCGAGGAGTTTTCTTTACCGATTTTGCAGCCTGAAAAAATTCCGCAAAACCCTGATGATTTTTTGCCGCAAATTACTGAATTTGCGCGTCCTGATTTAGTGATTGTTGCGGCTTACGGTCTGCTTTTGCCGCAATGGTTTTTGGATTATCCGCGCTTTGGTTGTGTGAATATTCACGCTTCACTGCTACCGTGTTGGCGTGGTGCGGCACCGATTCAACGGGCGATTGAGGCAGGCGATAGACAGACTGGAATCAGCATTATGCAAATGGAAGCTGGACTTGATACTGGCGCGGTTTGGCGGCGTGATGCGGTAGATATCGCTAATTTAGACAGCATTGCTTTGCACGATTTGCTCGCGGATTTAGGCGGAAAATCTCTGCTTGCCGCCTTGCCAGAAATATTTACTAACGCCAGCAGTCCCGAACCGCAAAACGAGCAATTTTCAACTTATGCCGCAAAGTTAAGTAAGGCGGAAGCACAAATTGATTGGACGCAGGCAGCAGAAGTAATTGCAAGAAAAATTCGTGCATTTGCGCTTGCTCCTGTGGCTTATGCGATGTTTAATTCAGAACCTGTGCGGATTTATGCGGCAAGCCTTACGGATAAAACCGCTAATTGTCCCGCTGGAACGGTTGTTTCTCACGATAAAAATGCTGTTTATGTTTCTTGTGGCAGCGGTCAGGTTTTAGCTGTGCATTCCTTGCAGTTTGCGGGAAAAAAACGCTTGACGGCGGCAGAAATTCGTAATTCGCGTGATTTGACTGGCGCGATTTTTTCTTGATTACGGCGGCGTTTGCCGCTTTTTTTATTGCAGTTATTCGTATGTCTAAAAAAAAAATCCAATCTGCGCTTAATGCGCGGCAAGCGGCTTTTGAAATTATTTTTTCCGTGGTGTATTTACGAGAAAGTTTGAGCAATCTCTTTCCAATGCTGAAAAATCAGGTTGCGCCGCAAGATTTGTCTTTGTCTCGTTCGTTGATTTACGGTGTTTTACGGCAGTGGGGAGCATTGACTGAACTCCGTAAAGAATTGTGTAAATCACAGCTGCAAGACGGTGAAAAAGGTCAGGCAGTGGCGGTGATTTTGAATTTGGGAATATTTCAACTGCTGCAACTCAATTTAGCGGAATACGCGGTGATAAACGAAACGGTAAATCTCACGAAAAAAAACGGTTTAGCTTCGGCTCAAACGCTGGTAAATGCTGTGCTTAGACGAGTGCAACGGGAAAAAGAAGCTTGTTTGAACGCATTAGCAAAGCATCGATGTGCCAATCTCCCACCGTATTTGTTAAACGCTTGGAAAAATCGTGCGGAAGAATTGGCAGCGGTGCAGAGTTCGCAACCGCCGTTTTCTTTGCGCTTGCGAGCAGGTGAAAAAGGTATTTCAGCTGAAAATTTTTTAGAAAAATATCCCGCTGCGCGAAAAAATCCGCTATGTAAATCGGCAGTTGTGCTGCCTAGCGGTGCGGATTTGCAAGAAATTACGGAATTTGCGGAAGGAAAAGTTAGCGTGCAAGACGCGGGAGCACAGCTAGCAGCGGAAATTCTTGCGCCGAAAAGTGGTGAAAAAATTCTTGATGCCTGTGCGGCTCCTGGCGGTAAAACAGGTCATATTCTGGAAATTGCTCCAAATGTTGATTTGCTCGCTCTGGATTGCGATGAACGGCGTTTGGAAAAAATTAGCGCAAACTTGTCGCGCCTAGCTTTGACGGCAAAGACCGCGCTGGCTGATGCTGCGGATTTAGCCTCTTGGTGGAATGGTGAAAGGTTTGATGCAATTTTGTTAGATGCACCCTGTTCTGGAACGGGAGTTATTCGCCGTAATCCAGATATCGCCTTTTTGCGGCAGGAAAAGGATTTGCGTAATTTTCCGAAGGTGCAGATGCGGCTTTTGAGCGAATTGTGGAAAACGCTAAAAAACGGTGGTCGCCTGTTGTATATGACTTGTTCGTTGCTGCCGCGCGAGAATAATTTGCTGATAGAGCAATTTTTATTTCAAGAAAAAACGGCAAAACTTGTGCCTCTTGATTTGTCTTGTTGTGTTGATGTGGGCTCTGGTTATTTGCATTTTCCTGATGCTGATGGCGACGGATTTTTTTATTGCTTACTTAATAAAGCTTGAACGAATGAATATTTCCAAGATTGCTTTGCTGCTTTTATTTGCTACGCCCTTTGCCAATGCTGGAAGTGAGATTGTTGAGCTAGCTTGTGTGCGAGATGAAAACGAGCTGACGGTTGTCGGTAGGAACAAAATTGTTTTCGACCAAGAGTTGAAAAACTCGCTATATGCGGGAGTGGAGCTGTCATTTGAGTATCAGATGAAGCTTGGGAAAGAGCTGGTTGTTATTCCCTATCGACTATCTTTTGATATGTTTAGCCGTGCGTATGTATTGAGAACTTCTGACGGCATTCAACGCTTTGCGGATGTGTATTCCGCCATTGCGGCGATGGAGGAAATTGATTTTTACCGTGCTGTTTCTCGTGATGTGGCGATGGATAAGGTTTTGTTGCGGTTTTATTTTGATAAGGAAAAATTGCCGTTTGCCTTGCACTGGGAGGTGTTGAAGTCGCCGAAGTGGCGTTTGTCTTCTGAATGGAGAAGTTGTGATTATTGAATGTGATTTAAGGAGTTGAAATGAAGGGATTTACATTGCTGGAGGCTTTGATTGTTTTTGCGGTTTTTGCTGTTATTGCTTCATTTGCTTTGCCGAGTTTTAACGGAATGC
>JAGBJT010000018.1 GCA_017934275.1 Cardiobacteriaceae bacterium
CAGTGAAATTTCCACTACCTTGATCACCGATAACCGAGATGTAAAGCGCAACTTTTCTACCCTCTAATGCTTCTAAATTCATACTCTTTACCGCTTTTCGAGCACTGCTTGCAATCAATACCTGCACTATTGCGAACCGCTTCCCGCCGCCGTGGGACGGTAATCCCTTAATAGTTCCGCAACTTGAAATTGTCGTGCTCATAATTAGAAGTATTGAGGATTTAAGAAGTTGTTTTTTGATATAAGATTTTTTTCTACTGTTGCTAGAAAAATTTCTATCTGTTATGATTTTGATTTTTCCATCTTGCTGTTGAACCGTTGAGCCATTGAGCTGTTACTCCCCCCGCCATCTGAAGGCTCATTTTACCATGTTTCGACGAGTTTATCAATAAATTTCTCATATAAATTTCCTTGGATAAATTACAAATTACGCTCTACAAATAAAGCATCAGCGATAATAATTAAGAAGAAAAATTTGTCAAGTGGATTTGCGGCAGAGATTTTTCGCCTGACGGCTCAAAATGATGCTTGCAGTGAGATGTTTCGCCTACGGCTCAAAATGACGGTTGTAGCGATATTTTTCGCCTGCGGCTCAAAATGACGGAATAGGGCGGAATTAACGGGAAACGGCGCAAGCAACTGAAAATAAATCGAAGAAAATCGGATCGCCCGTGCGGCACGCACAAAAAATCCGCCGAAATAAAACGGCGGATTTGTTTTGCAAATAAATACAAATTAACGGTATTTGTGGATGCAAATTAGGATTCGTCCCCGACCGCGTCGGGTCGCCGCTGGCGACCGCTCCCGCTCGCAGCGGGATTGCCCGTCGCGGCACGCGACCCGCGCGTCGCGGGTATAAAAAAAAATCCCCGCCGAAGCGGGGTATCTCACATTGCAAGCAAAGGACTTGCAAGACTTACAAACACTTAAAACATAAGATTAAAGTCTCAAAATAAACTTCAAACATAATCTTTGAGTTATCGGTAATTTGAACGATAACTCAAAGAACTAGCTTATTTCGTTATGGCTTTAATCTCCCGAAGTGAAGTTCTGATAAATGTTCCAGAGCAAAGACGAACTTTGATGCCTTGTTGTTCCAAAGCGGTTTTAGCTTTTGCTTTATTGGTCGGGTCGATGCCAGCTTTGGCGAGATAGAAGGCAAAGTCTTGGCTTGACATACAGGTGTTGTTTTGCTCTTCTGTCTTGAGAAAATCACCGTCTTCTTCGCTGTCCTGATCGTTACCGTTACCCATTTGACCGTTAGCATTGAGAGCGTTTTCGCTTTTCAGAGCTTGCTTCATTGATTGCAGAACGGCAGCAGATGTAATCGAGTCGTAATGCACGCCAACCAGCTTATCGACAGGTTTTATTGTGCTCACATCATCTGTTGTATAAGAGCGAGTGAATTGCACGCCCGTGTATTCCGCAGTCATTGCACCACCCGTCATAATGTCGAGACCGATGAGCCAGCTTTCGCCGAGAGTGCTTATAGTTCCAGTTGTTGGATAGGTAGTGGTTTGATCCCAGCCGTAAATATCGGTTTTAGTTTCGGTTTTCGTATCGATTTTGGTTTCCTTCCATGTTGTCGTTGCGGTTGTACCTTCGGTTTTGGTTGCCGTGCGAGATTGTTTGAGTTGTTCGGCATATTCTGGTTTCAAGCTGAATGTCTGAGTTGAGCCGCCACCGCCAGCGCAAGATTCTTTGTCGGAATCACCGCCAGTTGAGGTTGCAGGACCATCAGATTGCCAAATATCTTCCATTTGACCATCTTGAGCTTTTTGCTCCCATTCTTTGATTTTGGCTTGAATTTCTGCATCAGACGGACTCCAAGCAGAGCAAGTGTATCCTTCTGGGCAATTTTCTCCCGATGTGCTTGGTGTCGAACCATTGCTAGCACCAGAGCCGTCGCCTGAACTTTGTTCGTCGCCTTTTATCCACTCACCTTCTTCGGTCTTGCTCGTCCAATCTCCTTCCTCTTCGAGTTTGGCGTTTTCTTCGTTACAAACTATGCTGGTTTCGCCGTCATCGCCAGTTTTTTCCTTCGTGCCGATGTCTTCTCCGAAAGATGAGCAGGAAATTACGCCTTCGCCTTTTTGTGCATCAGCTAAACCTTGCAAGTTGTAAATCCGTGTGGTGAAGAAAACTGCACCGAGCACGACGATTGGTTCGGCGATAACTCTTTCGCTTGAGCGTTTGTGTTCTTCGCCAGGTAATAAGTCGAGATACCAGCCGCGTCCTTTCCAAGTTGTGCCGTCGGAGCTAACTGTTTTTTCGTATTCCTCGCTGATATAGCGTTCGATATCGGTTTTTTCTTCGCCAGTTTTTGGATCGACGGTGGTTTTGATTTTGTATTCATCATCAAATTTACGGTGGTTCAAATCAGAGTCTTTGATGACATCTGGTTTGGCAACGGTTAAATCGTCGCGGATACCGTAAAGCCGTTGAGTTGGCACGGTGGTTTGTCGATCTTCTTTATAAACATCAGAACCCGTTCCGAACAGCACCATATATTGCTCACCGCGTTCTCTTGGAATGCGATAGACAGCAGGGCTTGCCGTAATCGGACGATCTACGCTACCAGTGAAGATTTTTGTCGCAGACCATTTAGAGACATCTGAACGGAAATCGAAGCGATACAAATCACCTGAATAATCACCAGCGTAAGCCACATCAACAATACCGTCGAAATCAATATCAACTAGCGCAGGTGAGCCTAGAGCATTGATTGAAAACTCGTTTTGTTTGAAGTTCGGCACAGAAATTGCCTTAATCAAATCACCAGCATTTGTGCTTGCTTTTGAAGCATTGTCCTGACCGAGACGGAAATTCAAACCAGCTGCGTCATAGACATAAAGTGTCGGAGCATCTGCTTGGTTATGACGCATTCCCGAAGTTTTACCGCCAGTCGGATAACCATTGGCAACGAAGGCATTCATTCGAATTTGACCAGTTTTTGAATATGCCCGCGGCATTGGCAGTGGATTGCGGTTTTCATCTTGTGTTGCCCAGTCAATTTGAGTTTTACCGAGACGAGCGGTGTTGATGGTGTAGCCGAGTTTGTTCGGAACATCATTCTTTTCGAGTTCGCCATTACGGCTTTCCCAAGGTTTGGCATATTCCAGAGTGGAAAGATTGGCATCAAATCCGACTGCTGCGTTATTCAGCGGGCTTCTACCGTTAGCAATCATCGAGAACACACCGCGTCCGCCTTGTCCCATAGTGCCGATAACAATGCTTTCCCGCTCACGCACGGCAGATTTAATCGTCGTTGTTATTGGATTGCCCTTGTCATCAAACTCTTTTTCTTCCTGCTGGCGGTTGTAAGTTGGAGTGCGGATATATGACAACTGACCGTTTATGCCGTAAATATGCTGATTGGTGAAGTTGCCGTAATCGCTACCAGCTGTCGAAGCAGGGAGAATTTCGCCGAGAGTTTCGGTATGCGGATTGAAAGTTGGGTCAGCAGTTGAAGTTAAATATTCGCGTGGCATTTTGTATGGCAGATAGTTAAATACGAGCGAATACGGCGCATTGGTTGTATTGGCGCGTTTGTATGTATAGAGCAGACCGTCATTAGAGCCCATCAGGAGATATTGCGCTCTATCGATTTTTTTCTGCTCGTTTTTATCAAGATTAAGCGGCTCATAAGCTGGAATTGCAAGCGGAGATGAATCAATTACATCACCCATTTGCCGTTCAACTGCTGCTGGTTGATGCTCAACTTCTGTGGTGTATTGAGTTTTGCCGTTTTCATCTTTGAGTTCTTTGCCGTTTTCGTCTTTTGCAACTTTATATTTCGGTTTGAGACGATCGCGATATTCAGGAACTTGACGGTTATCGCCTAAACCAAGAGCGGCAACTGCGCTTTCAATTTGCACATCGCTTTTTTCTTGCGAACGCAATAACCACGGCCAAAAGCCTGCATCGAATTCAGCTTTATTGACATCCACAAAGCCGAAAGATTCATAGAGATTGTCAGGCTTATCTTTTTCTGTTGCGACGGTGAATGCGGTTTCATCACCTGGTTTTTGCAAGAGGATTTTGCGCGCTGGAAAGCTTGGAGTTATTTTTTTATCGTCCAAACCATTACACAAAGCCGTAACGATTGTTTTGTTGTGTTGATTTTGGGTGTAAGCATCATTTGCGACAGTATCAAGAACATTACAGCTGTATTTATCAAGTATCAAATCCAATTGATAAAGCGGCATTTCTACTTTGAAAATACGGTGGAATTGCAAGGTTGAAGACCAGTTATACACAGACAAGTTCAAAGTGCTCATCGTGCCGTATGACTCATCGTTCAAAGCTTGATCTTGTTCCAGAAACTCAATCGTGCCGTCAGGTTTTATCTGTTTGATAATCCTCGTATTGCTTGGGTAATCGGCAACATCGGTTGATGAGGTAGAAACATTGGACGGTGCTGCAACCGATGTGGTGTATAGCTGGTCGAATGTGATGGCAGCAGATGGAATTGCTTCGCCTTCTGTGTTCTCAGGATCATTTGTACTCTCATAGCTATCGGTGGGTGTTATTACTGGCTCTGTATCTTCACCAGTCGTAGTTTCGACAATATCACCGCCTGAAATAGTTGCTGTTCCTGTATCAACATTAGATGAAGATGAACTTGTAGTTACCGTGCTTTCAGCGATGTTTTTCAACATCTCATCAAAAGCTGATTGCAGTTGTGCTTCAGAATTTACATAGTAATAACCAGTTTCTGGATAAAGCGCGTATCCGTCTTTTTTAGCTCTACGCTTATTCTGGTCTTTGTTTTTGATACCCTCATCAACCCGAGCAGCCAAGGTCAAAAATGCTTCCCCAAAATGGCTCATACCATTACCGTAAGCGATGGTCATAGTTTGAATATTTTGCTTACCAGTCCAAGGATTACCTTCTTTATCCTTTTGGCCGTGAATGCTTGTGCCGACATTGTCTGGAATTAAGTCTTTACGGTAAAGCTTGTCGGAGAAATATTCGATACCGTTGTAGAGCGTATTTGGCGTATTGATGTAACTATGTGAATATTTTGAATAGTAGCTTGGCTCGTTAAATTGCACTGTATTGCCGTTAGCGTCCAAGGTGTACATAACTTGTGTTTTAGGAGTGTCAGACGGCTGACACCAATATCCAACAGATTCATTGTTGAGATAACCAGAGTTCCAACCAAAAGTTTTTGCATAACCGCAGTCGCTGGCCTGTGTAGAGCCGTGATAGTAATACTTGAAATTATCGGTCAAAGTGTGCTTGTTAGTGATTTTTGAGTAGGTTGGGAAAAACCACAAATAATCACCAGGCAAATTATCGCCGACTAAATCGTAATAAGGTTTAAGTGGTGATTTGGCTGCGTAATATTGGGTGTCGAAAGGATATGAATAACGAGATTGATGTATGTACTGCATATCATTTGATGGAGTTCGGGTAAATACATCCGAGTTTGCATCACCGTCTGAAAGATAAATGATGAAGTTTTTCTGGCAGGCATATTCGATATTGTTATAAACGAAATCAGCAGCAATCATATACGGAGGAATTGAAGGAGTTCCGCCAGAAGCTTCTTCCGAGTTTAGATATTCAATTATTTTCGAGCCATTGGTGTAATTGGCATACTTCGGTGTTGTCATAGTATAGCGATAGCGATTTTGGGTGTAGAAGAAAGTGCTGACATTCCATAAAACCTTGTCGTTATAAGTTTGGGCTACCTTCTTAACTACATCACGCAAAGCATTCCAGCGAGATTTACCAATAAGACCATTGACAGGCGATGTCATTGAACCAGAGTTATCAAAAACTAACATCAAACGCGGTTTAACCGTGCTTTGTCCCGATTTGATGGTTTTTTTCATCGGAGTGGTTTTGAATTGCGGCAACACCGTAACTTTGGCGTTAGCCAATTTTTTGCCTTCTCGGGTATTAGTGATAACCGTAGTTTTGGTGGTGGTTTTCTTTTTGGTGAAGTGAATGGTTACGGTTTCCGAACCAGAAGTGGAAGTTTCTAGATAACTTGGCACGGCTGAAAACGGACTTTCAGCGGCTTTGCCTGCTAATGATGTTTGGGAAAATGATGCGCAAATTGCAGCGATGGAAGAAACGAGAAAAACTTTGCCTTTTTGAGCGTTTGCGAGCGATTTAACGGTGTTTAATGCACTCTTGGGGGGGGGGGGGAATCTGTTCATTTGTCTTGCTCCAATTGTTTTACATGAAGGTAAAAAACAGTTTTGAAATCAGCTATAAGGCATTTCCAAAACCATATCGAGTTTATAGCATTTGCTAATTTGCTTAATGGGCCATCCAAAAATTAAAAATTTCTCTAAATTTATCACAAAATTCTCTTTTTATTCTATAATAATTTCACTTTAATTTTAATCAACGAGTGGTAAAAATTATGGCGAATATAAATCCAAATCAGCACCTAGTTTATTTGATAAAGAAGAAACTATTCGTTGGCTAAAAAATGATAATGATGCAATTTTTTTGCTAAAAGAGATGGTTGATTTTGAGATGTTTCGACCGATATTAGAAGCGGAAATTTTAAATAAGGATAAAGATAAAAGAGGGGCAAAACCTTATGATTTAATTTTGCTGCTAAAAATGTCTTATTTGCAAGAAATTCACAATTTAAGTTACAAACAAACCGAAAAACAATGTATAGATCGCTTTTCATTCCGTGAATTTTTAGATATTGATAACCTCAAAGATATACCAGATGCCAATTCTTTATGGAATTTTCATCAAAAATTAGAGAAAACTGATGTTATTAGACAAATATTTGATAAATTTCATAGTTTATTAGAAGAAGAAGGGGTAATTTTAAATGAGGGAAAAATAGTTGATGCGACAATAATTACGGTGCCAAAAAAGCATAAAAAGGATAAAAATGATGCTAAACATAATACAATAGATAATGACGAAGATGATAAAAAAATAAAAGAAAACACTCCATCTTGGACGAAAAAACACGGTAAATCTTATTTTGGCTTTAAAAACCACATAAAAATAGATGCGAAAAGCAAATTTATTGATACTTATGAAGTTACAACAGCCTCAACTCACGACTCAAAAGCACTTGAAAAACTATTAGAAAAAAGCGATATAGGTCAGAAATTATATGCTGACAGTGCATATGTTGGTCAGCCTATTAAGAAGCTGCTTGATGCATATGGTATGAAAAGCTTTATTTTAGCAAAAGGTTATAGAAATAAACCGTTAAGATTAGCACAAAAAATAACAAACAGGTTAAGATCTAAAACAAGAGTTAGGGTTGAACATATCTTCGGATTTATGGAAAATTCAATGAGCGGAAAACATCGAAGAGTGCAAAATATTAAAGCGATAAAAAGAAGAGTTGGTTTAATGAATTTATGCTACAACATGTTCCGTTATGAGCAAGTTAAACGGTTAAAACTACTTGCTGTATAAAATGCACAAAAATAGCTAAACAGTATAAAAAAAATACCGTTAAAACTAAAAAAACTCCATCGAAAGATGGAGTTTTTTATTTCTGCAATCAAGTTCAGTAAAAAATTGTTGAAAGAATTTGACAAGTTGGGGAAAATGTTGAAATTTGGATATGCCCTTAATAAAATTTGTTGTTTTTTGCAACTCTGTTTTTTTTTTGCATTATTTGAGGCTTGAAATCTAAACTTTTTGTCATTTTTTGTCTGACTTATAAGGAATATAAATTTCAAGCTATTATCGATTTTGCCCTGTTTTAGCTAAATTTTTGTTCTTGTGTAGCTTCGGTAAATACCATTTCTTTCCAACTCTTCAATTGTTTCAAGTTCGCTGGATTTGGGTAAGGCGCGAATTACATCAACTACCGTTCCACGAGGGTAAGTGATTTCATTAAAAATATAGTGCCAAGGTTGTTTGTTTATAAACTCTACGCTATAAAACAACCTATCTTTATCCTCTTGAAAACCTAGAAAACAGCAGAAATCAATATCTGCCAATTCGGTATAACGAGTTAATTCAAAAAGATTTTCATCGTAGCGAAAAAAACTACCAGTCAAAGTATCGCCTTCCCAATCATCATTAAGTGCTTCCAGACAACCGTCAATTTGCATTTGTGTAATCTCTTCGCAACCCAAGTTAAAGTCAGGAGGATTAGTTGCAAGCCATTTTTCGATGTTTCTCTGCATTTTGTCAATCAAGTTATAAAGTTCCATAGCACCGTGAAAAAAGTTGCTTGGATATAACTTATCATCGATATTAAAACTAAAATAACCTAATGGACAATTCTCATCTTCTGTATATCCTGGAATATATGCTTTTTCAAGATGCACCATTAAACTGCCGTAATCGCCAATAATCATTTTTGCCTCGACAGTAAAAAATACCTTAAAACTTGGCACCCATTTTTTTAAGTGGTGCTTTTAAATGTTGTATTTTTGAATACTCCAGAGGATAGTTTTTATCTCCTGTGCTTGCGCTCCAATGATAGCTACTGTCGTTAGTGTCTTGAAACTTATGGACATTACCGTATTCATCTACGGCATATCTAGCATCATCACCTGAAAATTTCACAGATTTTTTGAATAAATCCAGAGAATTTTTTGGTTCTGTTCCCACCCTTTTGGGGTTATATCCGTTATTACCAGGCGTATGTTTTGGGTTTGATTTGTAATAAAGTTCTTCCCCTGCATCAGTTCTAACTTTTACTTTATTTGGTTGTGGTGGCGGCACATTGTAATCCGAATCTCTCTTGTTATTGCCTTCTGGATTATTTGGATTAGAGCTTGAAGAATTACTTTCAGTTGATACTAAATTCCATCTTCCGCTTGGATTATTATCTTTTCGTTTTGCGTTAAAAACTGCTTCTGCTTTGACGGGGTCGGTTTCAACAATACGGATAAACCGCTCGATTTCATCGATACCCACTCCCATTACATAGCGCATAATGGTGTGAATTTCAGCGATATTTTGTTCCTGAATTGCCCGCAAAAGAGCTAGCCAAACGCTATCATTTATTTGCACCCCTTTTGCTCTTCCGATATAACTGTTTGCGGTAGAAAATGCTATTCTTGTGGCTATTTCAGGTTGATTTTTACTTACTTCTTGTTTGTCAATTGGTTTGCAAAGAGTTTTTATTATTTCATCTTGTTCTTTTCTTTTTTGCAGTATTTCCGCATAAGTTAATTCTCTTAATTGATTTTCTTCTTTAATATAAACTGGTTTTGATATATCAAGCAATTTTTTCTGATTATTTTGAGCTTGTTCGCATCTTTCTAAACGGCTGATTATTTGTGAATTATTTTCATTTTCGGCAAATGAAAAGTTGATAAAGAGTAAGAAAAATAAAGTAAAGATAAGCTTTTTGCTCATTAAAAAATTTCCTATTGAATGTATGAAATAAATATACTAGCTAACTTTGTACCAATATGCAACTTTCCCCCAAATTGCGGCTTCTTGCCTGATTTGACTTCCACATTTGCCTAAAATTATTCCCTAACCAGAATGATTGCACTTCTTCGTTAAAGCTATAAATTACTCCCAATTGGTAATTGTTTGGCAAGATTTCTATTGTTTTTTTTATCAAATTTGCTCCGATTTTTTGGCGGCGTAATTCTTCGGCGACCGCAATGCGGCAAACTCTTGCGATTTGTATTTTTCCCCAAGCAGGATTTTTAGTATTAAATAAAAGTTGCTGCATCAAAATTCTGCCGCGTGGTCGAGATGTGCCAGAAATTACCGCGGAAATTGTTTCATCAGGCAGGGGAGTTTCGATTTTTGTCTGACAAATACCGATGATTTGTCCTAATTTGTTTTCGGCGACAACTAAAATTTGCAGGGGAATATCGAGCAGAATTTTTATATCTTCGGGGCGGTTGCGGTAATGCGCTTGGTTGAGCAGCGCGACGATTTGTGCAAGAAGATATTCATTTTCGAACAGTTCTTGTTGAGTAACGGAACGGAAATTTATCTCTTCGGTGCTGCTGTTTGTATCAATTTTGTATTCAAAATCACGACAAAATATAGCATTTAAGCAGGAAGACAGATGGTCTTCATTGGAAAAACGGTAGCTTTCGGATAAATATATAACTTCCGAATTATTGCTAATTAGCGGCAAAGTTTTAATAAGGAAATAATTAGCTGAGCCTTCATAACCTTCAAGTGATGTTGCAAGGGAAAAATTGGGATATTTTTTAATTAGTTCAAATAGTTGCAAGGGGGCAATTGCAGCTGATTCATCGATAAGAAGATATTTTGCACCGATATTACGGCGAATTGTTTCATCTGGGGGTAAAAAAAATATCTTTGATAGTTGAAAATTTTCTAGTTGAGAGCGGAAATTTAATAAGTTATTTTGAAAAGGCGCAACAATCAAAAGAGGGTAAATATTTTTATTCAATAGATATTTTGCTTTTTCGGCGAGGAGAGTGGATTTTCCCGCACCACGACAGCCGATTAAGCATTGAATTTTCTCGGTTTGGATATTTATTTCTTGCTCTGATGATTTGAGTTCTGCGGAAATAAAATTTTTCTGTTTGATAATATTTTCTAATCTTCGATTAAAAAAATCATTGCATAGCTGAAAATCTGTCAAATAGTCCAATTTTTTTAATAAATCAGGGTCGCCATTCGGATAATTTTTTGGTAAATAGAGGTGAAAATTTTTACCGTCGATTAAAGTTCCAGCAATTGCGAGACAAGCATTGGGATTTAAGCCTTGTTCTGCACTGTAATATATATCTTGCGAGTAATTGATACCGAGAATTTTGCGGTAATTTTCAAGCTTTATATCTCTGCCAAAAACCTCTTTTTTTGGCAAATCATCTTTTTCTATCAAAATCAATTTACGCATTTTTGGTATGGCTTTGTCCGTCAAATTTATGACAAATGAATGCAATTAGCGCAAAATAGATGAATAAAAAGCCGAATATCAGCCAGTTACCAAAGCGTGCATACGGTGTGAGTCCTTTTCTAATTTCGATGAATGAGGACAGCACAAACTCTTCATTGACGGGGGCGCGGTCGCGGATTTTACCGTTTGCGGCAATTGTCGCGGTTATGCCATCATTTGTCGCACGGGCAAGGTCGCGACCTAATTCAATCGAGCGCATTTGCTGCATTTCTAAATGCTGCGCCGCCGCGCGTGAGCCGCTAAACCAACCGTCGTTGGAAATATTGACTAAAAAATCGCTTTCTGGCAGAAATGAATTACGCATAACTCGACCGAATGCGCCTTCGAAACAGATTGATGCGGCAATTTTATTATTTCCTGCGGTTAATATTTCTTGCCGTTTTCCACCGCGGGAAAAATCACTCAACGGAATATCAACAAATTTAAGGAAAAAGCTAAATAAAAACTTCATCGGAATATATTCACCGAAAGGTAGCAGATGATCTTTGGAATATTTACCTTGACCGTCTCCGAGAATTAGTAGTGAATTGTAATATATATCAGTGTTTTTGCCATACGATGGAATACCGACGATAAGCGTTTGTCCGCGTTTTTTATACACTTGGTCGAGGTCGGCGAGCAAATCTTGCGCATCATCTGCCATAAAAGGAATTGCGGTTTCTGGCCAAATGATGATTTTTTCTTTGAGGTCATTGCTGATTTTTATATATTTTTCAACATCTTTTCCCATTTGCTCGATATTGAATTTGGTGTATTGGGCGATATTTCCCTGTACGAGCGCAAGCTGGACTTTCTCGCCAGTATTTTCTGTCCAACGGATAAAACCGCAAATTATTGAGATTAAGAGGAAAGAAATAAATGCGCATAGATAGAAAATTTTTCTCCTAACAATGTAAAAAGCAAACAGGGAAGATGATAAATATAAAACAAAACTAATTAAAAAAACTCCGCCTAACGGTGCAAAATTTTTTAGTGGAGAGTATAGTTGTGAATATCCCGCTGAAAGCCAAGGAAAACCGCTGATTAAATAAGCCCGTAATAATTCCGCCAAGGTTAAGAATAAAGGTATAAAAAACAGGCGTTTAACTGAATTTTTATCCGAATATTTATTTACAAAAAATCCCGCAAAAGCAGGAAATAAAGATAAATAAATCACCAAACCGATATTGGCAGCAATTGCGAAAACAATATGAGCACTACCGTATTTCCATAAACTAATATAAACCCAAGCAACGCCCGTTCCGAAAGAGCATAAACCGAAAATAAAACCGATTAAAAACTTGCTTTTATCTGAATTTAGAAATAAATAACAAAGTCCGATTAAAGATAAAAAAGCCAGAGGAAAAACTTGAAAGGGGGCAAATGCGAAGGGGTAAATTAAACCGCAAATTGCCGTAAAGAGGTAAGAATTATTGAATATCTTTTTGATTATTTGTGGTTGCAAAAACAATCGCGGAAGTTTAGGCATAATTTATAAACTTAAAATAATAATTTCTTGAATACGCAAAATAAAAAGTAGGGCAGTTAGCCCCACTTTTTTTGTTTGAAAAGAGATTTATTTTTTATCATCATCTTTTGCCGCTGCTTTACTCGCTTGCTCTAATGCTCTTTTTCTCGCTTCTGACATTGGCACGGCATTTTTTTCTGGCGTTTCGGTTGCGGCTCTATTTGCTGCTTCCATTGCTCTTCTTCTAGCATCTGACATCGGGCGAGAATTATCGCTATTAGTTGCCGATTTGCTTGAAGCTTCCATTGCTCTTTGTCGTGCATTAGAAATCATTGATTTTGGCGTAGTGCCTTGATAATTATCATCTTCTTGATTATTTTCCGCTGCATTTGTTTCTTTTATTGCTGGTCTTGCTGATTGTTTTTTAGCTTCTTGCGGTTTATTTTCTTCGCTCTTTTGCGGTTTATCTTCTACTATTTCGACATTATCTTGGGCAGAAATTTTCTCAACCATTTCATCTGTTGCGACTTTTTTCGGCTCGGCGATAACTTCTTCTTTAACGATTGGTTTTGGTTCTGTGGTAGCTGTTTTTGCTGCTTCTTTTATTGCTGGTTTGGAATTGTTACTGTCGCTTGCAGTTGCATCATCTTCTGATTTTTTATTTTTGCGCATTATTTTCCACAAGCTTTCCTGATTAGATTTTTTATTGCCAACTTCCCAAGCATAATTCCAAAAATCAAGTTCATATTCACTACACCGAAGGAATATTTCTTCATACCTTTCATACTCTTGCGGAGTTGATTTAGCGGTAAGTTTGTCGAAAAAGTTGATTAAATCCTGATTATTTGCCGCATAGTCGTCTGATGAATAGTCGCTTACCCATTTGCCGAATAATTTATGCTCTTTTGCTTTGGGATTATTTTTCACGATTTGTGCTGCAATTTCGCTATAACTCCAAGCGCAAGACAATATCGCTGCAAGTATCTCTTTGACACCGTATTGATATGCACAGTGAAGCATATAAGAAGTATATGAACGGTTATTTACCGACATAGAAGTTTTTAATGCTTGCTCATTAGAGATGCCAAATTGCTGCATATATTTACGGTGAATATTCATCTCTGAATTGAGCATAAAGTAAATGCTATCGGAGAAAAGTCGCATTGTCTCTTCGTTATCGGCTTTTGCGATGCCAAGAGCATAAACCTTCATATATTCATAAAGGTATAAATAATCCTGCACAAGATAGGCGGCAAACTTATTTTGTTCTAGCGTTCCATCGGTAATGTTTTGGATAAAGGGGTGAGAATGATATTGCTGCCAGATGTCCTTTGCGGCATTATGTAATTTAGAGCTAGTTGTTTTTGAGTTCATCGTTTTTCCTTAAAGACTAAAAATAAAGAATAAGTAATTTTTTAAGCTATATAGTCGTTTCACTTCAAAATAATACTGCGTTAGCTTCGCCTCGCCGTATTAGGTATACTGTCTTCGGCTCGCTGCCTTGTCTTATTTTGAATTGAAACGACTATAAAAACTCATATCAATTTTCGTTTTGCTAATTCCTCTGCCTGAATTTTGTCTCGCATTTGTCGGACAATGTCCTCAATTTCGGCGTTAATTGCATCGGCTTTGCGTTTATTTGGTTCGACTGGTTTTCCGACTTCCACCGTTATTGTGCCAGGCATAATCCAACCGCTGCGTGGCCAAAACATTCCCGCATTATGCGCAATCGGCAAAATCGGCGCGGCAAGTCTTTCGGCAATTTTTGCTGCCCCTTGCTTGAATTTTATCGGTGCATCGTAAGGAAAGCGGTGTCCTTCGGGAAAAATCACGATGGAATAACCTGCATTGAGCCGTTGTTTGCCCTGCACTAAAACTTGCGCCAGAGCTCGTTTGCCTTTTTGACGGTTAATTGCGATTGGTTTGACCGAGGCGATTGCCCAACCGAAAAACGGAATGCGCAGGAGTTCGCGTTTGAGTACCCAGACTTGCTTGCGCAAAATTAGCGGTAAAAATACGGTTTCCCAAGCGGATTGATGATTTGCTACGACAACTACCGCTGTTTGTGGCACATTTTCCTCGCCGCGCACTTGCCATTTCAAACCGCAAATAACTCGTAATAACCACATTGTGCTGTCTGACCAGTGTGTTGCAAAATAATGCCTAATTTCAAAGCGAAGAGGTAGAGATAAAACAATCGCGACTGACCAAAAAAAAATGCAGAAACTCCAAGCGATATAAAAGATAACGGTGCGGACTTTGCAAGAAAAAGGAACTTTGTTCATATAAAAAGATTTTTTATTTATTCGAGTTTATTTTAACCGCTTAAAGCGAATTTTTTCTACTGTTTTATTTAATTTAAGCATCTGTTATGTTTAATTGTCTTTATAAAAACCGCTAGCTAATAAATATTCGACCGCGGTAAGTAAATCTGGGAAAAAGGCAATATTTTCTAGCTCTTTTGCATATTTTTCTTTTGTTTTGTAACCTTTACCCGTGCCAACCAACATCGGAATTGCCCCAGCGCGTTTTGCCACTTGAATATCTTTGTAATCATCACCGATATACGGCACATTTTTAAGGCTAGTTAAAGCGAAATTTTTCATCTGTTTGATGAGCATTCCAGGATTTGGTTTGCGCATCGGGTGATTGTCATCAGCGGAAGAGCAATATTCAATTTTTAACTCTCCACCGCCATTTTTTTTCACCTCTTTTTGCATTTTTTGATGAATTGCAGATAAATCTTCTTCGCTATAAATACCTTTTTCTATTCCCGCTTGGTTAGTGCAAATCCCAACTTTTATACCGCGAGCTTCAAGCAATTGTAGAGCTTGCAGAGCTTGCGGAAAAAGGACTAGTTCTTCGGGAGTTTTTACATAATCCGCTCGGTCTTGATTGATTACTCCGTCGCGGTCGAGAAGGATTAGTTTCATTTTTACTCCGCCAAATTTTGCAATAGCGCAATCTCTAAATCATCAAATCCCGCCTGTAAGCGCGCTTCGATGTTAAACGGTCCTTTGATTTTTGCTTTGAGATAGCCAGTGAGTAGTTCGGTGAATTTTTCGCGGTAGTCGATATTTCTCTGTTCGCAGCAATATTTGAACCAATGCGAGCCGATAGCAACATGCCCGTGTTCCTCGCGGTAGATGATGTCGAGGAGTTTAGCGGTGCGAGTTTCCCCGATATCGCGGAGTTTTTCCTGAATTTTCGGCGTTACATCAAGTCCGCGCGCTTCCATCACGCGTGGCACGAGAGCCATTCGCACCATCGGGTCGTATTCCGTTTCGTGGCAAGCTTCCCAGAGCCCAGCGTGTGCGGGAAAATCCCCGTAATCCGCACCAATTTCGCGCAATCTTTGCAAAATCAGCGAGAAGTGATAGCACTCTTCCTTGGCAACTTGTAGCCAGTCGCGAGTGAATTGTTCAGGCATCTCCTGAAAGCGGTAAGCGGCATCGAGCGCGAGATTTATCGCGTTGAATTCAATATGACAGACGGCGTGCAACATTGCCTGCAAACCTTCCAACGAGCCAATTCGCCGCCGCGGCACATCTTTTGGCGAGACGATTTCGGGTTTATCTGGTCTTCCAGCGTCGGAAATTGACAGAACTTCCGTCTTTTCGCGCTGAAATAAACCGTCCTTGTAGCCGAAAAATAGGGCATAAGTTTGCTGGATTTTGTCGAATGGATCTTTTGCCATTAAGGCTTGGTAGATTGCGGTAAAAATATTGTCATTCATATAGTCGCTCCAATTCAAAATAATACTGCGTTAGCTGCGCCTCGCCGTATTAGGCATACTGTCTTCGGCTTGGCCTTATCTTATTTTGAATTGGAGCGACTATTTTGTCAATGCCAATAAACAGTGCAAAAATTTTTGACGGACAGTGTTATTTTTTATTTCTATCGATATTTTTTATCGCTTTTGTGCAATCTTGCGGCATTGCATTATTAAATCTTGCTTCGACATTTTCCCAATTAACGATATTCCAAAAAGCCTTTACATAGTCATTTTTTACATTGAAATAGTCCAAATAAAAAGCGTGTTCCCACATATCTAAAAGTAGCAAGGGGGTAATATTTAACGGTAAATTATTTTGATGATCATAAAATTGCAAAATAACTAGATTTTCAGAAGTTCTATCAAGTCCTAAACAAGCCCAACCAGAGCCTTGAATTGAAGTAGCTGCGGCGGTAAATTGAGCTTGAAAATTGCTAAAAGAGCCGAAAAATTCTTTAATTGCATAGGCAATTTCTCCAGTAGCTTCGCCGCCTGCTTTCGGTGCAAGATTGGTCCAGAAAATGCAGTGATTATTATGTCCTGCAAGATTGAAAGCCAAATCTTTAGAGTATTGATTTATTAAGGAAAAATCATTATTTTTTCTTGCATTTTCGAGATTTTCCAAAGCTTTATTTGCACCTGCTACATAAGCCGCGTGATGTTTGTCGTGATGCAATTGCATTATTTTTGCGGAAATATGCGGTTCAAGTGCAGCATAATCATACGGTAAATCAGGAAGAGTGTATTTATTCATAAAAGCTCCTTGAAGTATTACGGTAATAAAGAATAAGTTATAAATAAAGCCGTTATTTGCTTTATTAAAGATATGATAGTAATAATTTTGCCATTTCAGCGGTTGATATTTCTTGGCAATTAAAAGGATTTTGTCCGCACCATAATGATGAGAAGTCTTCTTTATCTAACTTTTCAGCTTCTTTTTTTATTGCATTATTGGCACTTGCAGCATAGGGAAAGGGCAAAATTTTTTCGCTGATGAAGTTATTTTCACGCATAAAACGGTTAATTATTCCGCGCGCTGGTTTGCCTGAAAATAAATTAGTAAGAGCGGTAGAAAAATTCGCTTTATCGGCAATATTTTTTTTGATTTCACGGCGGTGGATTAGGCTGATTTTGCTCTCGGTGCAGAGCAAAAATGCCGTGCCGATTTGCACATAATCCGCGCCCAACATAAATGCCGCTTGTATTGAAGCTTTATCAGCGATACCGCCCGCGGCAATAATCGGTTTTTTGATGATTTTGCGCATTGAATTTAGTAGCGCGAATAGCCCGATTTGCTCCTCAATTTTGCTTAAAAAATTGCCGCGATGACCGCCAGCTTCCAAACCCTGCGCGATGATGAAATCCGCACCGTTTTCTTCTAAAAATACGGCTTCTTGCAAGGTGGTTGCCGATGAAATTACGACTGCGCCCGTATTTTTAACCGCCGCCAAAAGATTGTTTTCAGGCAAACCAAAGTGAAAACTGACGATTTGCGGGCGGTATTTTTCGACGATTTCCGCTTGTTTTTCACCGAACGGACGGCGGATTACGCCTTCGGGAATGTTGTCGGGATTGATGTTGAATTCTTTGAAATATGGCGAGAGGAATTCGTTTTGCGCCGTGATTTGCTTTGCGGTTATTTCAGGCATTTGATGCGCGAAAAAATTGAGATTGAACGGTTTATCGGTTGCTTTTTGAATAGTTTCAATTTCACGGGCAAGTTCTTCTGGCGAGAGCGAGGAACAAGCAAGCGAACCGATTAAACCGTTGTTGCACGCCGCAATTGTCATTTTGCTGTCTTGTGCGCCGAGCATCGGGGCTTGAATTATTTTTGACGGTAATGTTTTCATTTTTTATCTCTTTAGAATTTAGTTAGAAACCGTTAGCTATCAATTTTTCCGCCGTTAATCCCGTGTTGTTATTACTATTAAGTAATAATTTTTCCACATAACGGGCGATTAAATCTACTTCTAAATTCACTTCCGTCCCGATTTCCATATCGCCAAGAGTGGTATTTTTTAAGGTGTGGGGGACAATATTTAAGTGAAAAGCAAAGCCATCAACTTTATTCACCGTCAAACTTATTCCATCAACGGTAATTGAGCCTTTTTTGACGATATATTTGGCAAGTTCTGGCTCACAGGCAAATACTAATCTTTCGCTTCTACCGTCGGCTGCGCGATCGGTTAGCACGCCTTTTCCGTCGATATGACCGCTTACGATATGTCCGCCAAGTCTAGTCGTTGGTGTTAAAGCCCGTTCCAGATTGATTTTTGCTCCAAGCGGTAATTTTCCCAAAGTGGTGAGTGAGAGCGTTTCAAAAGACGCATCGGCGACAAAATAATTTTTACCGAGTTCGACCGCAGTTAGACATACGCCGTTACTTGCAATACTATCGCCGAGCTGACAAGAGCCGAAATCAAAATCCGCTTCGATTTTTAAGCTTTGGTCTTTGCCGTGCGATTTGCGCTCAACTAGTGTTCCGACGGCTTCAATAATTCCTGTAAACATATTTTTTTCCTTATTTTTCAATCTCTTAGTTATAGTCGTTTCAATTCAAAATAAGACAAGGCAGCGAGCCGAAGACAGTATGTCTAATACGGCGAGGAAGCTCCCGCAGTATTATTTTGAAGTGAAACGACTATATTTTTTGGCAGCAAAATTAGCCGCAAATCTTCTCCGAATTTATCGATTTTCGCGACGGAAAAAGAAATTTTCTCATTCAAAGTATTTATTTCGTCAAGTAAAAATAAAGGTCGCGAAGTATGCCCTAGAAGGATTGGCGCAAGGTATAAATGCAGTTCATCAACTAAATTATCTTTAATTAAAGCCGAAGTTAAATTTGCTCCTGCTTCGACAAAAATACGGTTAATTTCTAATTTGCCGAGTTCCTGAATTAAGAAATCAAGCTTGATTTTTCCCTGCGGATTGGTATCAATTCCCAAAATTTTGACGAAATCGGGATATTTTTTACTAGGACTTACGGCATTTTCCTTGCTAGTTGCCAGCAAAAGCGGTGAATTTATTGAGAAAACGGCGGCATCAGGTGGAGAGCGTAATTGGCTGTCAATAATCACTCGCAGCGGTTGCTTTTGCGGTAGAGCGGTTTGGTAACGGGCATTTAAGCGGGCGTTATCGAAAATCACCGAAGATGAGCCCGCCAGCACACAGTCGGACATTAGCCGCTCGCGTTGCACTTCTTCGCGGGCAATTTCTCCCGTAATCCATTTACTTTCACCGTTGGCAAGGGCGGTGCGACCGTCCAAACTCGCCGCAATTTTGACAATTACTCGCGGTTTATTAGTTGCAATTCTTTGAAAAAACGCGCGGTTTAATTCCCAAGCTTCTTCCTGAAAAATTCCTGATTTCACCGTAATCCCTGCGGCTTTTAATTTGGCAAAACCGCCGCCTTCAACTTTGGGATTGGGATCTTGCGTGCAGGCGACGACTTTTGTAATTCCCGCTTTAATTAAAGCATCGGCGCAGGGTGGAGTTCTACCGTGATGCGCGCAAGGTTCAAGAGTTACGAATGCAGTCGCGCCGTGAGCATCTTTTGCCATTTTGAGAGCATTTATTTCTGCGTGAGCCTCGCCTGCTCGCGCGTGAAATCCCGCGCCGATGATTTTTCCATCGCGAACTAATACGCAGCCGACTTTGGGATTTGGGTCAGTGGAGAAAATTCCCTGTTTGGCTAAATTTAGCGCGAGACGGGCGAAATATTTTTCTTCCTCGCTAAAAGCTTGCTCTTTCATTGAATATTGATGATTTTGTAAGTTGAATGCTGCATTTTATTGGCATAAACGATATGAATAGCTAATACGCTTGTATGAATATTTAATATAAAAATATTTGAATTACATCGCTTTTAACGCAAGCTTAAAATTTGCGCTATATTTATCCGCGATTTATCCGATGCCAAAAATAAAAAATATTTTCTCTAAAAAATTAAATAAGTTCTTCCGATGAAAAACCGCTCTGTGATAATCTTTCGCGGTTTTTTACGGGGTAAGAATTTGGCTTTTTATACAAAAAATAAACACTGAATAAAAAGCGCACAATTCCAACAAAACACAATCATTTCAGGAGTTCAAAATGGCAAGCGCAGAAGATAAAGCAAAAATCGAAAGAGCCGTCTATGGCATCAAACTCAAACAAGATCCCGAAACTCGCAAATACGGTTGGGTTAATTCGCGCGGGGATTTCAAAATTAAGCCGCAATACGATGTCGCCGAAGATTTTTCCGAAGGGCTTGCGGTTGTCAGTCAAAACAATACTTGGGGATTTATCGACCGCACCGATAAGGTGGTAATTTCCTTTGCTTACGACAGCGCAGATTCTTTTGAACGCGGTATCGCTCGGGTAAGCCAAAACGGTAAATTCGGTTGGATTAAAGCAAACGGTGAGGCAGCAATTGCATTGGAATATGAAGAAGCTTGGCCGTTTGTAGAAGGTGTTGCACGGGTAAAACGCAACGGTAAATGGGGATTTATCAACCGTGATGGCGGAATTGTGGTCGCTCTGCAATATGACACGGCGCGGCATTTTTCCGACGGTTTAGCATTAGTCAGTCAGGACGGAAAATATGGCTGGATTGATATTAACGGTAGGGTAGTAATTGCCTTGCAGTTTGAAGAAGCTCGTCCGTTCTCCGAAGGACTCGCTTTGGTGAAAGCTAACGGTAAATGGGGATATGTCAATGCGCACGGCAAAATTGTCATCGCTTTGCGTTACGATGAAGCACAATCCTTCTCGGACGGAGTAGCGGAAGTCAAATTTGGCGGTAAATCCTTTTCGATTGGCAAAAACGGTCGTGTATTAACGTAAACAATGTTTTTTTTTTTTTTTGAATGATGAATTTACAGGTTAAGAAAAGTTCGCAAACAGGAAAATTTGGTTTTGTTCATTCTGACAATCTCGACGGTCCTTTCATTATTGCGGCGCAATTTGATCAAGCCTTTGAATTTCAGGGCGAAGTTGCGCGGGTTATGCAGGATAAATTGCTGGGATTGATTAACGCACAAGGTGAATTTGTATTACCTTGTAAGTATGACGAATTACATAAATTCAACGAAGATTTAGCAATTGTCCGTAAAGACGGTAAATCTGGGGCAATAAATTTGCGTGGTGAAGAAGTTATTGCTTGCGAATACGACTTAATTTATGACTTTCATCAGGGATTTGCGGTTGCAGAAAAAAATTGGTCTTGGGGAGCAATAAATACGACTGGTGAAGTTGTTGTGCCGATGATTTATGACTGGCTCGACCGTTTTTATGAAGATTTAGCAATTTGCGAACTCGGCGGTAAATATGGATTTGTAAATCGCAAAGGCAATCCGATTGTCGCTGCGCAATATTCCAACGCCAAACCGTTTTCCGAAGGACTGGCGGCGGTGTTCAAAAAAGAGAAAAAAGCAGCGGGAAAATGGGGATATATCGACACATCTGGCAATGAGGTTGTTGCTTTTGAATTTGAAGAAGCGGGAGCTTTTCGTTCAGGTGTAGCAGGTGTGCAGAAAAAACAAAATTACGGCTTTATCAACAAATCTGGCAATTTTGTAATTGAGCCAGAATTTCAGGAAGTCGGCAATTTTTCTGATGGTCTTGCGGCGGTGAAAGTTGCGGAAAAATGGGGATATATCAACAAAATCGGCAATGAAGTTATCGCGCCGAAGTTTTATTCCGCGGGAGAGTTTTTCCAAGGTCGTGCCAAAGTTGAGCTTGACGGCAGAAGTTTTTACATCGACCGTCGCGGTGATGAGTTGGTTGATGTATAGTCGTTTCAATTCAAAATAAGACAAGGCAGCGAGCCGAAGACAGTATCTAGAATACGGCGAGGCGAAGCTAACGCAGTATTATTTTGAAGTGAAACGACTATAGTTTGATTTTTTGCAATTATTTTGGAATTTAGACGCGCGGAAAAATTCTGCGCGTTTTTGTTATTTGTTATAAAAAAATCGCAGAGGAAAAAATAAAAAAATGAACCGAACAATTCTTGCTTTTGAATCTTCCTGCGATGAGACGGGAGTTGCGATTTACCGCGGTGATGAATACGGTAACGGTGAAGTTCTTGCCAATGAGATTTTCAGCCAAATTGATTTGCACCGTGTTTATGGCGGAGTTGTTCCTGAACTTGCAGCCCGCGACCATCTCAAACGCTTGCCAGTGCTTCTTTATTCGGCATTAGATACGGCAAATTTGGATTTATCCGCTATTGATTTAATTGCTTATACCGCGGCTCCTGGTCTTCCTGGAGCACTGCTTACCGCTGCAAGTTTCGCGCGCACTCTGGCATATGCAAGAAAAATTCCCGCTTTGCCCGTGCATCATTTGGAAGGGCATTTGTTAAGCCCATTGCTTGCTGCTGACAAACCTGATGTGCCGTTTTTGGCGATGCTGCTTTCTGGTGGTCATAGTCAGATTTTGGCGGTAGAAAAAATCGGTTCATATCGCCTTTTAGGGCAAACTTTGGATGATGCCGTTGGTGAAGCTTTTGATAAAACCGCGAAATTGCTTGATTTGCCTTATCCAGGTGGTCGGGAAATTGCGAAATTAGCCGAAGAGGGCGATGTTGACCGCTATTCTCTGCCGCTACCGATGAGTAAAAAAGCGGGATTAGATATGAGTTTTTCAGGGCTTAAAACTGCGGTGAGATTGCTGATTGAGCGCGAGCTTACGGGAAAAAATCCCGAAGATGCCAATTACCGTCAAATTCGTGCGGATATTGCCGCGAGTTTTCAGAAAACGGTGGTGGAAAGTTTGTTGCAGAAAGCGCGGCGGGCTTGGCGTGAATTTCAGTATCGTGATTTGGTGCTTGCTGGCGGTGTTGCGGCGAATACTCTTTTACGGCAAAAAATGACGGAAGAGGCGAAAAAATTAGGCAAAAGAGTGTTTTTTCCTGATTTAGAACTTTGTGGTGATAACGCTTTGATGATTGCATTTGCGGCATCGTTTCGGGCAAGTTATGCAAGTTGTGAGAATTTAGCGATAAAAACCTATCCGCGAATGGATTTGGCAAATTTGCCGAAGATTTAGTTGGAGGACAAACTAATGCGGGAAATAATAAAAATAACGGTTAAATTTTTGGAACTGTTCGCTTGTTTTTTTGCCTCTTGGCTTGTTTATTATCTCTACTTTCAAGAAAATATTATTTACTCTTTTTATTATGAATATTTAACTCTTGCGGTTGTTTTTCTTGCTTTTATTATTAAGCCTTATGATAAATATAAATATAAATATACCTTCTTATTTATCAATATTATTTTGCAAAGCATCTTAAAATATTCTATTATATTTATAATTGTATTAACTGCTCTATTTATTCTGCATATTAGCGACCGTTATTCACGGATTTGGCTATTTTGTTCTTTTCTGTTGATGACTATTTTTTGCACTCTTATTCAATTATTAGCGCAATATTTTAATTATAAAATATCATTATCAAAGAAATTTCAAATACCTGTAATAATTATTGGAGAGAATAAAAATATCCGTGCTTTATACCGCAAAGTTATTCGTGATGAATTATCTGAATTCAAGGTTAGGGCTATTCGTAGCTTTGAAAAAGTGGAAATATTTGCCCAATGTGAAGATGTAAAAACACTTGATTATGCAGAATTAAAAAACTTACTTTTGGAAAATAAAAAAGCTGAAATTTGGATTACAACCTCAATTGAAAAGATTGTTAAGGTTAAAAATATAATCTATCATTTATCTTACGCTCCGACGAATATCAAATATTTTCCCGATTATCAGGGATTGGTTTTAATTAACCGTAATTATGGAGAAATGTTTGATTTACCGTATTTCGGTTTGTCGATTGAACCGCTTTCTTTGACGGAGAAAATAATTAAACGCTCTGCCGATATTTTTTTATCACTCTTATTTATTTTAATTGCATCTCCTGTGCTTGTTTTAAGTATGATTTGGATTTATTGTGTAAGCGGAAAACCAATTATTTATAAGCAGAAAAGAGTTTCCTTAAACGGTGAAAAGTTCTCTATTTATAAACTCCGAACTATGCCAACAAACAATGAAAAAGCTGGGGCAGAGTTTGGAAATGCCGCGAATAAAGATGTGATTTTTGGCGGCAGATTTATCCGTCGTTGGAGTATTGATGAATTGCCGCAGCTATTTAATGTTGTGCGTGGAGATATGAGTTTGGTGGGACCGCGCCCTGAACGGGAAGAATTTGTGGAAATTTTTAAGGAAAAAATACCGCAATATATGCAAAAACATCTAGTTAAAGCGGGCATTACGGGTTGGGCGCAAGTGCAGGGATATCGCGGCGACACCGACCTTAACTTGCGGATTAAAGAAGATATCTGGTATATCGAACATTATTCGCTTTGGCTTGATATCAAAATTTTATTTTTAACCGTTATTCATTTGCTTGTTTATGCAATTACTAATCGGAGAAATAAAGTTTAATCACTATTTAATATAATTTTTAACACTGTTATGGAGAAAATATGTCATTAGAAAATAACCTCTTTTACCGTTTTGATGCCAATCCTGATTATCGAAAATTAAAAGCCGAAGATGCTTATCCTGCAATTTCACAGATATTAAAAGATAACCAAGCGGCAATAGCAAAAATAGTTGCAGAAAATAAAAATAACCGTTCTTGGGATAACTTGATGTTAAAACTTGCCGAACTTGACAATAACTTATCTCTTGCATTTTTTCCGCTCGGTCATTTGCATAGTGTTTTGAGTGAAAAAGATTGGCGTGATGCTTATGAAAAAATTCTGCCTGAATTATCTGAGTATTCCTCGCAAATGAGCCAAAATCAGGAGTTATATCAGGCAATTTTGGACTTAAAAAATTCTGCTGAATTTATAAAACTCTCGGATACGAAAAAGAAGATTATCAATGATGAAATTGCCGATTTTGAACGCCGCGGTGTCAATTTAGCCGAAGATAAAAAAGAAAAATACCGTGAAATTAACCGAGAATTATCAGAACTGACTACTAATTTTTCGAATAATGTTTTAGATGCAACTAATGCTTGGGAGTTGTATTTAGAAGAAGACGATTCTCGCTTGCAAGGTTTGCCGAATTCTGCTATCTCGATGCTAAAAAATTTAGCTATCCAAAAAGAAAAACCGCACTCTTACCGCTTAACTTTAGATGCTCCTGTTTATATTGCGGTTATGTCTTATGCCGAAGATAGAAAATTAAGAGAAATTATTTATCGCGCTTATAACGCTCGGGCTTCTGAATTATCTGATAACGGCAAGTTTAATAACTTCAAGAATATAACAAGAATTAGAGAATTACGGCAAGAGCTAGCTCAATTACTTGGTTTTGAAGACTATGCTGCACTTTCTACCGCCGACAACAAAATGGCGAAAAATCCGCGAAAAGTTGCGGAATTTCTAGAAGATTTGCGAGAAAAATCTTACGCGGCAGGCAAACGGGAAATAGAGGAACTCGAACAGTTTGCCCGCGAAGAATTGCAAATCGAAAAATTAGAGGCTTGGGATATTTCTTTTGCTAGCGAAAAAATGCGTCAAAAACGCTACCAGCTCTCGCAGGAAGATTTGCGTCCGTATTTTCCGCTCTCGAAGGTGATTTCTGGAATGTTTGCGATTGTGGAAAACCTCTTTGCCGTGAGTTTTGTGCAAGAAGAGGCGGAACATCTCTGGCATCGCGATGTTCGTGCTTTTGCGATGCTTGATGCAAACGGTAAAACTCGCGCGAGATTTGCTCTCGACCCCTATGCACGGGAGAAAAAACGCGGTGGTGCTTGGATGGATAGTGCAGTTGAGCGGTTTTTTGACGGTGAAAATAAGCAAATTCCGACCGCTTATTTAGTGTGCAATTTCACGCCGCCAGAAAACGGCGAGGCTTACATCACGCTCGATGAGGTAACAACTTTATTCCACGAATTCGGACACGGCTTACACCATATGCTGACCACGGTTGATGAATATCAGGCGGCGGGAATTAACGGTGTGGAATGGGATGCGGTCGAGCAACCGAGCCAATTTATGGAAAACTTCTGCTATGAGCCCGAATGTCTAAAAATGATTAGTGCGCACCGTGAAACTGGCGAGCCTCTGCCGCAAGATTTGCTCGACAAGGTAATTGCCGCGAAAAATCATCATTCTGCGATGGCGATGTTGAGACAGTTGGAATTTGCGATTTTTGACCTGCGCGTGCATTCCAAGGAATTTCAAAATGCCGATGTATTAGAGATTTTGCGGCAGGTTCGCCGTGAAGTCGCGGTTGTGCCTGAATTTGCCGATAACCGTTTTCCGATGCAGTTTTCGCATATTTTTGCGGGCGGTTATGCCGCTGGTTATTACAGCTACAAATGGGCGGAAGTGCTGTCTGCGGATAGTTTTTCTGCTTTTGAGGAAGAGGGCGTGCTTAATCCGCAAACTGGTGCGCGGTTTTATCGGGAAATTCTTGCGCGCGGTTCATCTCGAAGCTCGCAGGAGAGTTTTATTGCATTTCGCGGTAGAGAACCGAATACCGATGCGCTATTGCGTCATAACGGCATCAAATAATTGTTCACAGATAAAAAAATTCCCCTTATGAAAGGGGATTTTTTTATTTCTCAATTGCGGCTTTTTCTTCTGTTTCTATTTGAGACTTTTCTTCTGGCGTATCGGATTGAGCTTGTTTTTCTTGCTCGCTTTCTGTTGCGGTAGTTTCTTCCGTAAGCGTTTCGGATTTTTCTACCGAATTACCGAGTTTTTCCTGATTTTCCGCGGGTTTGACAATGATTACATCAAGATTTTCCGCGGAATTGTTGGGATTGGTCGCAGCAGGTTTTTCGCTACTAGATTCGATTTTGCGCCAATTTTTGACCGCCTTTTGGTGTTCTTCGTAGGTTTTAGAGAATTTATGACCGCCCGTGCCGTCCGCTACGAAATAAATATTTTCGCTTTCATCGGGATTGGTCGCAGCATAAATCGAGGATTTTGACGGCAAGGCAATTGGTGTTGGCGGCAGACCGTTACGGGTGTAGGTGTTATACGGTGTGTCGGTTTGTAGGTCGGTTTTGCTGAGTTTGCCCGTGTATTTATCACCGAGCCCGTAAATCACGCTTGGGTCGGTTTGCAAGCGCATTTTCTGTTGCAGGCGGCGGTGAAAAACTCCGCTGATTGCTTCCCGTTCGGCATCAAGGGCGGTTTCTTTTTCCACAATCGAGGCAAGAATTAGTGCTTCGTAGGGATTGTCCAAAATTGCGGCAGTCTCGGAGCGCGCTTCCCAAGCTTTTTCAAGTTCCGTTGTAAGTGCGGCATTCATTCTTTTTAAGATTTCGATATCGCTGTCGCCGTATTGATAGTTGTAGGTTTCTGGCAGAAATTGCCCTTCCAACGCACCAGAAATACCGAGCATTTCGGCAATTTGCTTGTCCGTTTTACCGTTAGTTTCGTGCTTGATGTGTTCGGCTTTACTTAACACCTCGCGCAAATCAGCAAATTTCTTACCAGGGACGATTTTGATTTGCAAAACAATGACTTTCCCCGCTACCAAATCTTCGAGCAGCTCAATCGGCGTGGTTTTTGGCGTGATGAGATAGTCGCCTGCTTTGATTTTGGCGGCTTTTCCCGTAAAACGGCTATAAATTTCGAGTGCTTGCGGATAGCGAAGACCGTTATTTTTGGCGAGATTGTCAGAAATAACTTTGATATTTGCCCCTTTGGGAATGTTGAGCACGCCTGGTTTTAGCGGTTCGGAAAGAGATTTTTCGGCATCTTTGTAAAGGTATGCACCGTAAGCAATTGCGCCAAGAATGATGAAAACAAAAAGAAAACGGAAAAATTTCATAAATATTTCTCTTAAATTTTGTGTTTGGTCTGAAAAGTTCCGTATTTTGTCAGAAAGTTGGCAATAAAAAACGGGATTGTTAAGTCCCGTTTTTTGTTTAGGTTTTGTCTAAAAATTGATATTTGACGGTTGATTTGCAAATTCAAAAAAGCGGGGAGTGGGGCAGCAGCCCCACAAGCCCCTCTCTTTTTTTTTTTTTTTCGGAGAGCGGTAAAAAATGAATTTTTAGATACGCCCTTTAATAAATCAAATACCGATTGCTTGCAAAATTTTCTGCCAGAAGGATTGACCTTTTTCTTGCAAAAACTTCTTTCCGTAATCGCGCAAATGCGGTTTGAGCTTTTTGAATGAGCGAGGTAAGCGTTTAATGCTCGTGCCTTCCAGCTCCAAGGCGATAAGTTTAGGCAAATTGCCGAAATGACTAGGCAAATTTTGCAAATGACGGTTTTCCGACAAATTCAAATGACTTAAAGATTTCAGCTTGTCAAAATCATCTGGCAATTGATTAAGCAAGTTGTTGCTGATATCTAAATTGCTTAATTTCGGCAGAGTTGGGAATTTTTTCGGCAGCTTAGAAATCTGGTTGTTACTAACATTCAGCGCGCCTAAATTCACCATAATCGCAATATTTTCAGGTAATTCTTCAAGCTGATTGAAGCTTAAATTTAAGCTGTTAATTCTGAATAAGTTTTCAAAACCTGCAGGTAATTTTTTAAGATTATTTTTATACAGCGTAAGTTCTTTTAATGTTTTTAATTTACCGAATGTTTCAGGTAAAGAACCTAAATTATTTCGGTGAAGATTGAGAGTTCTTAGATGCTCACACTTGCAAATATTCGTATCAACAGTGCTGATTTTATTATTCGAGATATCAAGTTCTCTTAATTCTCGCAGATGAGTTATGGAAGATGGAAATTCGCTGAATAAATTCGAACGCAGATTGAGTTGGCGGAGATTTTCTAATTTAGAAAAACTTTGGGGAAGAGTTTCAAGACTGTTAATTGATAAATCGAGTTCGACGAGATTGTTCAGATTACCGATTTCTTCGGGAAGAGTGCTTAATTTTGCACCGCTAATTGTGAGTTTTTGTAGTTTGCCTAATTGACTAAATGATTTCGGGAGTGTAAATTCTCCCCCCCCCCCGAGAGTCAAAACAACAAGTTCTTTCAAATCACCGAACTGTTTGGGAAGAACGAATGAATTGCCGACAGCATCAAATTCCGCCAAGTGTTTTAGATTAGTGAAACCTTCGGGTAATTCGCCGATGCGGTTCGTGTATGGACAAGTGCTTTTCGGGTCGTTTTGCATTTTCAAAATTTGCAAATTCGGCAATTTCGCAATTGATTTCGGTAGTTTTGTGAGTGAATTGTTGGAAATATCCAAATATTGCAGGTTTTGCAAAAGTCCAAAATCTTCCACAATTTCGCTGATGCCAAGCTTTTTCAAATCCAATTTCTGCATATCTTGCAGCGGCTCGATTACTCGCGGGAAAATTTCTTCTGGAATATTCTGCTCATCCGCCCAGTCGAATAATTCATACCAATCCCAGTTATTTTCAAAGTCGTAATCGGCAAGTCCCGCCAAATCCCAGAACTTCTTCGGAATCATGTTGCAGGTCAGATTGATGTATTGAATACGGGGAAGCAGTTGCTTGAATGTGTCAGGAAGCTTGACCAAAACATTGTATAGTCGTTTCACTTCAAAATAATACTGCGTTAGCTTCGCCTCGCCGTATTAGGTATACTGTCTTCGGCTCGCTGCCTTGTCTTATTTTGAATTGAAACGACTATATGAAGCGTCGATGTGGGAGAGATTTTCAATTCTGCCGAGGTTTTCAGGCAAGTGATGCAAGCGATTCCAAGAAATGTCCAGCTTTTGCAAATTTTTCAAAGCACAAAAACTATTCGGAAGATGAGTGATGTAGTTTTTGCGCAAATTAAGTTCTTTCAAATTGACAAGTTGCGAGAAAGTGCTGGGAATGTATTTAATTTCCAAATCGGATAAATCCAATTGTTCTAGATTTGAGGCGGCAATCAAGTTGCTTGGAAAGCGTTCTTCGGGAATTTTCATCTCCCTTGCCCAATCTAAAAGCGGGGTGTTTTCTTCGTGAAGATTGACTTCGACGCGTTTTTTCGCGCGATATTTATTCATTTTCGGTTCTGCCATAAAAAGCTCCTGTTTTGTTGGAAAAAATCGATTGTAAAGCGTTTTTTTTTTTTTTTTGCTAAATTATTTTTGACTAACCAGCCACTCCTGGTCGAGAGCGCGGAGTTTGGCTAATTTTTCGGCGAATTTTTTTTCAAATCCGCGACTGTTTGGTTCGTAAAAAACTGTGCCATTTAGCTCTTCGGGTAAATATGTTTGCCCTGCGGCATAGGCGAATTCTTCATCGTGCGCGTAGCGGTAATTTTCACCGTAACCTTCGTTTTTATGAATTCTGGTCGGAGCGTTGCACAGATGCTTTGGCACGGCGGAGTAGGGGTTTTCTTCAACGGCAGCAAAAGCCTTTTTCATCGCGAGATAGGAACTATTACTTTTCGGCGCAAGTGCGAGATAGACAATCGCTTGCGCAATCGCTAAATATCCCTCTGGCGCACCAAGCCGTTCGAATGCTTGATAAGCATTGAGTGCGACGGTAAGCGCATTTGGGTCAGCATTAGAAATATCTTCACTCGCTACACAAAGCATCCGACGGCAAATAATTAACGGGTCAGCTCCCGCATTCACCATTCGCGCAAACCAATACATCGCAGCGTCCGCGTTGCTACCGCGTAGAGATTTATGAAAAGCGGAAAGCACTTCGTAAAAATAATCGCCGTTATGGTCAAAAATCTTCGGTTGGTCGGAGAGAATTCGGTCAATTGCTGCATCAGGACTGATTTTGTCGCTGATGGTAATAAGCAATTCTTCGAGGCGATTGAGAGCTTTACGCGCATCACCGTCGGAATAAATCGCGATTTTTTCAATAATTTCTTCGGACAGGAGAGAAGTTTTTCCGAGTTTGTCAAGAGCTTGTTCGATAACCGCCGCAATATGCTCTTTTGTAAGCGGATTTAAGCGAAAAGTCCGCAGCCGCGAGAGTAGGGCGTTGTTGATATTGAAAGCGGGATTTTCCGTGGTCGCGCCAATCAAAATTACCGTTCCGTCCTCCACAAAGGGCAAAAAAGCGTCCTGCTGTGCCTTGTTGAAACGGTGAATCTCATCGATAAAAAGTAGCGTCCGTCTGCCAAAACGGCGTTTTTCTTTGGCTTTATTGATTTCCTCGCGCAAATCTTTTACACCCGAAAATACGGCAGAAAGAGAAACAAAATCCGCATCAAATTCCCGTGCGAGCAACAGCGCAAGCGTTGTTTTACCCGAACCAGCTGGTCCCCAAAGCAACATCGAAAACGGTCGGTTTTTAGCTATCGCCGCAGAAATAGCGGAATTTTTCTCGGTTAAATGCTCCTGCCCGAGATATTCACAAAATTTCTTCGGGCGCATTTCTTCGGCAAGAGGACGACTGCGGTTAGAAAAAAGCGAAATTTGTTCTTGCATAGGAAATTGAGTGATTTTGCCTAGTTATAGCGCATAAACAGCTAATAAAAAACGCCCCAAAATTTGAGGCGTTTTGTTTATTTTTTGCCGCTAAAAATTATTTTTTCTTTGATTTTTTAGCTGCTTTTTTTCTAGCTTCCGCACCTTCTTTAACCGCATCTTTCAAATTTCTGCTTGGTTTGAAAGCTGGGATTGTGGTGGCAGGAATAGTGATTTTTTCGTGAGTTTGTGGGTTTTGACCAACTCTTTCAGAGCGTTCGCGAGTTTCGAAAGTTCCGAAGCCGATAAGAGTAACTTTTTCGCCTTCTTTGAGGGTTTCATTCACTGCATCAAAAAACGCGTTCAAAGCATCATTTGCTTGAGTTTTGGTGATGCCAGCAGCTTCTGCGATAACAGCAACTAATTCAGTTTTATTCATATGTTTTCAGCCTTTGTTTAAGTGTTGAGTTAAAAAATAAACTGGTATTTATAGATGAAACTAAAAAATAATTTCTAATTTCACCGATAAAAGCTTGTTACTACAACTAATAACGGCGGTATTTTTATCACTAATCGAAATAAAGTCAAATTATTTTTAATTTTTATCTCCAATTTATTTAACTGAAATATCACAAAATTATTTGCAATTATTCGTAAATTAAAGCTATTTAATTCCGCACAAAAGCTTGTGTGAGTTGAATTTTGCCGTGTTTTTTATTAGCAATAAATGGTCAATTTTTCTACTCTCTTTGCGTTTATTTTTTTATGACTTAACATCAAAAATACGATTATTAAGCAGATTTGCAAGTTAAACAGGAAATAAATTTGCGAAAAAAATGCCGCTTTTTTGCGGCATCTTTTTTATGGGAACTTAACACTCCATTTTTCCGCTAATTGCGGTTGTGGTCGAAACTGGAATGGCTTTTATCGGCTCAATTGGCTCATTGAAAGCACGACTAAATACTTCGGAAATATGCTCCACTGCAATAATTTCGAGTTCGTTCTTGACTTCTTCGGGAATATCGCGTAGGTCTTTGATGTTTTCCTTCGGTATCAACACGGTTTTTATTTTTCCGCGCTGGGCGGCGAGCAGTTTTTCTTTTAATCCGCCGATTGCCAGCACGCGACCGTTAAGCGTAATTTCACCCGTCATCGCAATATCCCCGCGCACGGTTTTTTGTGTGAGAGTGGATAAAAGTGCGGTTGCCATTGCAATTCCTGCGCTTGGACCGTCTTTGGGAGTTGCACCTTCTGGTAGATGAATATGAATGTCATATTTGCTGAAATCGAAGTCTGGGTCTGCTTTATCAAGCGTTTGACGGACAACCGAAAGCGCGGCTTGAATGGATTCTTTCATCACATCGCCGAGCTGTCCCGTGTGATTTAAGTTGCCTTTGCCTGAAAAAACCGCGGTTTCGATTTGTAGCAATTCACCGCCGACGCTAGTCCAAGCAAGCCCCGTAACCGAACCGATTTTGGGTTGCAAATCATCATCAGAGCGGACAAATTTTTCCGTGCCGAGAAAATCTTTTAAGTTTTCCTTATCGACAAAAATTGCTTTGTCATCGGAAGTTTCCAGTTTGCGCACGGCTTTACGGGCAATTTTTCCGATTTCTCTTTCTAAATTTCTAACCCCTGATTCGCGGGTGTATTTTTCGATGATTTCGTCGATTAAATCGTTGGAAAAGCTGATTTCTTCGGCTTTTAGCGCGTTTTCTTCGAGTTGTCGTGGAAGAAGGTATCGTTTAGCAATTTCGCGTTTTTCGCTTGGTGTATAGCCAGAAATACGGATTACCTCCATTCGATCGACAAGTTCCGTCGGAATATTGAAGGTATTTGCCGTTGCGATGAAAAACACTTGCGATAAATCAACATCCAAATCCAAATAATGGTCGTTGAAGGCATTATTTTGCGCGGGGTCGAGGACTTCCAGCAAGGCGGCAGCTGGATCACCGCGGTGAGTGCGGTCGATTTTGTCGATTTCATCGAGCAAAATTACGGGGTTTTTCGTGCCGACTTTGCAGAGTTTTTGCACGATTTTTCCTGGCATAGCTGCGACATAAGTCCGACGGTGCCCGCGAATTTCCGACTCATCATCAACTCCGCCCAAGGCAATCCGCACAAATTTTCTTCCCATAGCCTTGGCGATTGATTTGCCGAGCGAAGTTTTACCGACACCAGGCGGACCCATCAAGCAAATAATCGGTGATTTGAACTGATTGATTTCTTCTTCCGCTTCTTGTTTATCCGCTGTGTTTTCCGCTTTTTCAAGAGCTATTTTTTCTTCTTCATAAGCTAATTTTTCGTTGCTAATCGCTTCTTGTGCGGCAATGTTCTGATCCGTTTTGATGATGTCTATTTTGGTTTGCGGTTGATGAGTATTCGAATCCGTTTGTGTTTCTTGATTTTTTTCCGCTTCTTCTGCTTTTTTCCAATCAGCTTCGGCTTTTTTACGGTTAATGATTTCGGTTTGACGGCGATAAACCGCGAGGTAATCCAAAATGCGATCTTTGACTTCTTCCAAGCCGAAATGGTCGGCATCGAAGATTTTTTCTGCTTCACGCAAATCGCATTGCTGGCTATCTTCCTTGCTCCACGGATAGGAAATCAGCCAATCCAAATAATTACGGCAAACATTGGCATCGGAAGAAGAGGGCGACATTTGCTCTAAACGACCAAGTTCATATTTAGCTTTTTCTTCCGCTTCTTTGGGCATTTTTGCTTCGCGGATTTTTTCGGCATATTTGTCGAATTCGTTTTCGACACCTTCGAGTTCGTGTAATTCTTTATTTACGGCTTTGATTTTTTCGCGCAGGTAATACTCACGCTGATTTTTGTCCATCTGCTCTTTGACGCGTTTTTTGATTTTGTTGTCGAGTTCGAGTTTGTTTTGTTCGTGGTCGAGCAGATTGCAGACAAGTTCAATTCTTTCCAGATGATCGAGAGTTTCCAGAATTTTTACGCGGTCGGTGTATTCAATATTCATATGCGCTGCGATGGTGTCGGCAACGCGCCCGATGTTGATAGCGGAAATTTTGCGTAGAGTTTCGATGAGTTCAGCGTTTTCACGGTTGCTGGCGGCGAGATATTGCTTAAATTCTTCGATAACTTGTTCGCAGATGATGGAAATTTCCTGTTTTTCCGCATCAGTTCCATCAGGCGATTTATCTTCGATTTTTGTGTATGCCGCCGACCAATAATCGCCGTTATCCACAATTTCTCCAATACGGCAACGGCAAATTCCTTCCACCAAAACCTTGGTTCTACCGTCATTTAACTTTGATAGTTGCACGATTTTTCCGACCGTCGCAAAGGAATTGAAATCCTCCACTTGCGGATTGCGGTTGTCGGGATCTTTTTGCGGCACGAGGAGAATTCGCTGATTTGTTGCTAGAGCGACATTTAGCGCGGTAAGCGAACGCGGACGGTTGATATAAAGCGGCACAATCACGAATGGATAAGCGGCAATATCGCGCAAAGCCACGATGGGATAAAGATTTTCAGGAATTTCACTCATTTTTCTCTCGTCATGTTTTTTTGGAATGCGTTGGGAATGAAACTGCCTGCATACGGTTTTATCCGCGTGCAGGTTTGGTCTTAACTATTTTTTATTTTCTAGAAGAGGCTGCTCTTCGCGCTTATCTTCCGTAAGGATTGGTGGAATTTTTCCCGCTTCAACATCGGCGGCGGTGATGGTGATTTTTTCGACTTCTGTTGCATCTGGTAAATCAAACATCGTGTCGAGCAAAAGCTGCTCCACAATCGAACGCAGACCGCGCGCCCCAGTTTTACGGGCGATGGCTTTTTTAGCAATTGCGGAGAGCGAGTCTGGTGTGAATTCCAATTCCGTTTCTTCGAAGTTAAAAATCCGTTTGAATTGCTTGATGATGGCGTTTTTCGGTTCGGTCAAAATGCGGATTAGCGCGTTTTCATCGAGGGTATCTAGAACGGTAACTATCGGTAATCTGCCGACAAATTCAGGAATTAAACCGAATTTCACCAAATCTTCTGGTTCAACCGATTGCAAGAGATGATTTTCTTCTACGCTCATTGCGTCGGGATTGCGAACGGTCGCGTTAAATCCGATACCGCCTTGATCGGTGCGTTTAGCAATGATTTTTTCCAAACCGTCAAAAGCACCGCCGCAGATGAACAAAATATTCGCCGTATTGACTTTTATCGTTGCTTGATGCGGATGTTTTCTACCGCCTTGTGGAGGCACAGCGGCAACTGTTCCTTCAACTAATTTCAGCAATGCTTGTTGCACGCCTTCGCCTGAAACATCACGGGTGATGGAAACATTGTCGCCCTTGCGGGAAATTTTGTCGATTTCGTCGATATAAACAATTCCTCGTTCGGCTTTTTCGACATCGTTGTTACAAGCGGAAAGCAGCTTTTGAATAATCGTTTCGACATCTTCCCCGACATATCCTGCCTCGGTAAGCGCGGTAGCATCAGCTATTGCAAACGGCACATTCAAAAATTTCGCCAAAGTTTGCGCCAGTAAAGTTTTACCTGAACCCGTCGAGCCAATCATCAAAATGTTGCTTTTGGCGATTTCTACATCATCAAAATCTTCGTCATCACTATCTACTCTGTCATCGTTGATACGCAAGCGTTTGTAGTGGTTATAAACCGCAACCGAGAGTGCTTTTTTTGCCGCGTCTTGCCCGATGATGTAGTCGTCGAGAAAGGCTTTAATTTCACGCGGTGTTGGCACTTCCCATTCTTCGCTTGCTTCCTGATTTGCATTGTTCGGAGTTTCGCGATCTTTGCTGTCTAAAAGCCCGTAGCAGGTATTGATGCAGTTATTGCAGATATGTAATCCGTCAGGTCCTGCGATTAAGCGTTGCACATCTGCTTCTAGCTTGCCGCAAAAAGAACATTTTGTCGTTTCAAATGGCATTAAAAAATTCTCCCAAAACGCTTTATTTCTTATCTTCCACCGCATCACGGCTAGTAACAATGTGGTCGATTAAACCGTATTCTTTGGCGCGCTCGGCGGACATAAAGTTATCCCGTTCGGTATCGCGAGCGATGGTTTCCACATCTTGACCACTATGTTTGGCAAGCAGCTGATTTAAGCGTTCTTTGATAAACAAAATCTCACGCGCGTGAATGTCAATATCGGTTGCCTGACCGCGAAAACCGCCGAGCGGTTGGTGAATCATTACTCGGGAATTCGGTAAGGCGTAGCGTTTGCCTGCCGCGCCTGCGTTTAATAAAAATGCTCCCATCGATGCTGCTTGTCCGAGCACCATCGTGCTGACATCAGGTTTGATGAATTGCATCGTGTCATAAATTGACATTCCAGCCGTAACCGAACCGCCAGGCGAGTTGATATAGAAATGAATATCTTGTTCGGGATTTTCTGCTTCGAGAAATAGCATTTGCGCGACAACCAAGTTCGCACTCTCATCATTGACTTCACCGACCAAAAAAACCACCCGCTCTTTAAGCAGGCGTGAATAAATATCGTAAGAACGCTCGCCGCGTCCTGTTTGTTCTACCACCATCGGGATAAGCATATTGCGCATAAAAATTCCTTAAAAAAATAATTTGAATAAAGCAAGCGGGCAAGGTGGGGGAAAACGCCGCTTTATCAAGAAACCGTTAAATGAAAAAAAGGAAGGTAAAAGCCTCCCTTTTTTTGACATAGTCGTTCCATTTCAAAATAATACTGCGTTAGCTTCGCCTCGCCGTATTCTAGATACTGTCTTCGGCTCGCTGCCTTGTCTTATTTTGAACTGAAACGACTATATGCCACATAAAAACGATTAGAAGCGGATTTGCGAATTTATCGTCATCACTTCTTGGAATGTTTTCTGTTCAACGCTCACTTTTGCGGATTGATACAAATTGTCGATGAGCTGTTCCTCGAAAATTTCCGACTCAACATTTTGTCTAGCGCGGCGGTCTTTTTGATAGAACTCTTTGACTTCATTCGGGTCTTCATAAGTTGAAGCGATAGTTTCAATTCGTTGATTTACCCGTTCTTGGTCGAGTTCAATTTTGCGTTCGCTAAACAATCCACCGAGAAGATAAGTCAGTTGCAAATGGCGTTTTGCTGGCTCTTCGTAGAGCTGATGCAAAAATTGGTGATATTTCTCTTTATCGGTAATTTGCTTGGAAAGCTGCAATTGTTCCTCGCCCATTTGTCGCATTTGTTCATCAAGCGCTGCGTGCGGAACTGGAATATCAGCGTTATGTTTGAGTAATTCATCAAACAAGCGAGAACGGCGGATACGGCGGATAGCGTTGTCTAGCTCTCTTTGCATATTTTCCCGCACTGCTTTATTGAAATCTTCTTCCGCACCGCTTTCGATACCGAAAATTTTGATGAAATCAGCGTTGAATTCAGGCAATTCGATAAATTCAATTTGCTTAACCGTTGCGGTGAATTGTGCGGTTTTGCCAGCTAATTCGCTATTGGCATAACCTTCTGGAAAATGCACATCGAAAGTCTTTTCAACTCCGACTTTCATTCCTTTCAAACCGTTGTCGAAGTCTTCCAACATTTGACCGCCAGCAACTACGATAGAAACATCTTCCCCCTTACCGCCGTCAAATTCCACACCGTCAAGTCGTCCAACATAATCGACTTTAACGCGGTCGGTGTCAGCCACTTCTTTGTCGTTATTGACAACATATTTACCTTGCTGACGCAACAGAATGTCGCGCATTGAGGCTACATCGCTATCTTCAATCTTTGATTCTGGCAGTGTGATTTCCAAAGCATCTAAACCTTTTGCTTCAACTTTTGGTGCGACTTCGAAGGTCGCCGTAAATTTGAGTGCTTCGCCTTCCTTAAATCCTGATTGCAGCTCGATATTCGGATAAGAAACGGGGATTTTGTCGTGTTCTTGCAGAGCTTGACGGTAGGAGCGGTCAATTTCTTCGCGGACTGCTTCTTCGCGTGCTGCTTGACCGTAGCGTTGTTTCAAGATATTTGGTGGAATTTTTCCGCGACGGAAACCGTCAATTTTTGCGCTGCTACGGATTTTTTTTAAGCGTTCAACTGTGCTGGCATCAACGATTTCTGCTGGAACTTCGATGCTGATTTTGTAAGCAAGACCTTCAAGTTGTTCGAGGTTCGATGGCATAAATTTTTTCCTTTGTATTGTTGAGTTTTTGGATTTTTTGCATCTGAAATAAAGCTAATTTCAGATAAACCGAAAGAATAAAAAAAGCGCCTTGCGGCGCGATTTAATTTGGTGGTGCGGAAGGAGAGACTCGAACTCTCACGGATGAAACCGCTGGAACCTAAATCCAGTGCGTCTACCAATTTCGCCACTCCCGCGAAAACAGCGGGCGATTATAAAGATTGCGTTTCTTTGGTCAAATTTTCTTGCCGATAACTTGTAACTCATCTTCAAAATCCCGCATCGAATGCCGCCTGATACAGATTTTTAAGTATTTGATAATTTTCCTTGATGCAGTTTGCAATCTCGGTTTTATCTAAATTTTTGCAGATGATGTTGAGATATTTCCGTTCTGGTTTGAGGTTATGCTCATCATCTTTGAAGAAGTCTTCAATCTTTTTATTTATTGTTCCCTCGTCATATAAACCGAAATAAATATCCTGACAAAGTTCGGTGGAAAGCAGGATAGGGTGGTCGCCTATCGCGCGAAATACTTGCAAAAATTGTTTGAGGATTGCTTCTGCTGTTTCTTTTTCTATTGCCAAAAATCGGCAAATTTTTCCTTCTGGTGCGCCTTCTTGATCGCGAAAAGATACGAATGTGTCGCAATTTCTACCCGCCGCCTGTGCCGCGAGATGATGTAAATAAGCGTCAATTCGATGTTTTGCTTTATCCGTTCCTGAATGCAAAATCAGGTTATTTTCTGGCTTATTTAAGTCGCTTGATGGAATGACTAAATTGGCGGAAATTTCTATTCCAGCGATGTTGATTTTTTGTATCGCACGGCTTTGTAAGCTGCTGCCGCTCGTTCTTACCAATCTTCCATAGCGTCTCAAAATATTTCTATATCGCGTTCCACAGAGTTCTAGCCCGAGTGGATTTACGGGTATTAGCGGTAGAGCTTGGAGATTTGTGCGGTTTAATTCTTCCCAATGTTCGATGAGATAGCTATCCAGAATTGTTGCCGAGAGTTTGTTTAGAACTAGCGGTTCGAAGTTTTCGGCGGATTTTGTCGTTATTTCTCCGACATTCATTTTTCTTCTTAAATAAAACTTCGACGGTTCGTTGATAGCACGAATGATGGTTTTTAAGTAGAGATTTTTTTCTTCTGGTAATTCGGCTGTTTGGAAAAAATCGTCGTTTAGTGCGGTGATTTTTGTCCAAGCTTTCGGCTGGATTTTTTTATCCGAATTAAGTCTATTTTTTACCTTCTGCCATAACGGTGAAGTTATTTCAGAATTGGCTGAAAACGGACTTGGAATGCTTCTTAAATCCTGTTTGACTTTTTGAAAATCTTCGGGTGGTAGTTGTTCTTGTAAATACTTTTCTAGTTGTCTAATCGGCATTGGCGGCAGAATTTCTTCACCGTCTTCGCTATTTGCACCGCTGTAATAAAAACGCAAAGTTTCTTCGGCGGACATAAAAAGTTGCAAAAACGCCGATAAATCTTTCTCGCGCTGGTTGCGGTCGCCAAGACGCGGTTTATCCGCAAAAATGAGATTTTGCCGTTCGTCTTTGTATCTAGTCGGAAAATTACCGTTCTCCGCTGTGAAAAATGCAATGAATTTGTAAGGCAGAGCCCGCATCGTATCGAGACTGGCAATCGTGATAACCCCAGTTGGTTCAGCACTGATACGGCGTTTGGCAAGCGTGCTGTTGAGCGTGCGAGTGATGAAATTTATCGGAATATGCGGAGTGGTATCGGGTTTTTGATAGAGATGATTGCCGACGATTTGATAGTGAATATCAAGCAGTGCCGCGTCAATTTCAGCAATGGAACGGGAATCGGATTTTTTATAAAGCTGATGCAACCGTTCGCGAATTTCATCGAGCAATTCTTCGGCGGGATATGTTTTCTGATGATGGCGCTGAAAAATACGGGCACAATCAATGGCAAAACGGCTAATTGCATTGAGCGCGGCAGTGTTTGTTAGCGGTAAATCAGTGCTATTTACGCGTCCATCGGCAAAACTATTTTCTTCACCGACTAGCGCACGGACTAGCAGGCGATCCAGCGCATAACAAAAGGAAAAACGCTCGTCATCACCTGACGGTAAATTCATTTGTTCAGCATTGAAACCGCGCCGCCAGCCAGCTTTTTGCAAATCTTGCAGGATTTCCTGCATTTCCTGATGCGCCAAACCGTAAGCGCGGCAGTTGTCGTCTAAAAGTAAATATTGCGAGACGCTGTCAAAATCGAAGTTTTCCTCGCAGAGCGCATAAATTCCCGTAAGCGCAAGAGATAAATTCGCCCCCTCAACTCCTGCAATACCCGTAATTCTCGCTGGTAAAAAATTGCCGTCAAAACTTTCTTCGGGCGGAAAAACCGCACGGATAACCGCTTCATCGGCAGCAATATTCGGAGTAAGCAAGAGAATTTGATCAAGTGTGCGGTTTTTATCCGCTTTAAGCCAACTGATGATGTCGGAGCGGATGATTTCGAGTTCGCGCATCAAACCGTTGCAAGCCTTGATTTGTAAGCTTTCGTCCGTATCGGAGAGCGGTTTTGCGGCAAGGGTTGGATTGTCGTCAGCGCGGAGAATGTCGCTTTGTAAGCGTTGCAAAAGCGTGTCGGATTGATGTTTGTCGCGTTCTAACCTGTGAATTTCTTCTAGAAAACCGTGGTTTTCAAAGATTTTTCTCTGCTCACGAAAAGTTTTACCGAATAAAGCAAGCAATTCCTGACCAGCGTGTAAATGCTGCTCCTCTTTGATGTCTGGCGGAATTTTTCGCAACAAGCGACTGGCGTATAAATCAGAAATATATGCATCGCTGATGTCGGTTAAATAGAGATTAACGGGAATGTTTTCAGCTAAATTGATGAGAAATTCCAGCTTCTGCGCGGTAATTTCCTGCGGTGCAAAAACGAATAATCGCTCTGGCAAAAGATTTAGCGGTAATTTTTGAGCTTTGCATTGCTCCGTAAAAATCCGCTTCTGCTCGTAATGCTCCGAATAATTTGCGCTAAAAAGTTCCCGCCAGAAAAATTGCTGAATGCGGAAAACTTCACGGTAATGCGCCAAGTTTTCGGGATTTTCTTTGAGCTTTGCACGGGCAGATTTAGCAAGTAAATCGCAAATATCCCTGCTGTGAGAAAAATTTTCTTGGTCAAGCCAATCGGGACGCAGCGCGATGTATTCGGCAAAAATCGCGGCAATTTCTTGGGAATAATTCCAAAAACGCTGAATTTGTCGGCTGGATAAATGCGGTTTTTCTCCCAAATATTGCGGCGGGATTTCCAAAATCCGCGCAAGATGCGGACTGAAAAAATGTTCAGGAGTAAGCAATTTCGTCCAATTGCGCAGTAAAAAAGCGAAAATTTCCCAGTGCATCGCTTGTTTAGAAAGCGGCTTCGGCGGATTACCGTTGCTGATTTTTTCGATAATGCCGCGCTCAAATTCCGTCCAGAGCGGATAATCAATCCCCGAACTAATGCCAGATTTCTGCGCGAAAAATTGCTCCAAAAAATCCGCCAGCGCAAGGTTGTCGATGATGATTTTTTGCTGTGTAAAAATATCTTTTGGGTTATTTTTAATGCTTGATAAATAGTGCTCGTGGAGTTTTTCGCATAAAAGCAAAAAATCAGCAGATTGGAAAATTTTTAACTTGTTCATAATTGCGTGAAAATTTAATATTTATTTAGGAATATTAAAAGTAAAAGCTACATCTTTGAGCTTTGCTTATCGGTTATTTATAAATTTTGAGGAATAAATGATAATTTTGCAAAAACTTATGGAAAACTTTGAGTTGCTTCTCACGGTTTTAGTGTTGATTTGTTTAGTTTTTTATATTCTTGATGGTCGTAAGTATCGTAAAGAAAGAAATTATTTGGTAAAAGTATTTTCGCAAGAAAAAGAAACAGATGATGATAGAAATAAATACTCCCGAAGATTATTAGAAGCCGAAAAAAGCTTAAAACCAAAACAGAGAGAATTATTTCAAGCGGTCAATATGAAAATAAATAACCGCAATCATTTGTCAGGTCAAGAGCTAATTTGGGCATCACAACCTGTTTATAAAGACGAAAAGTTGTTTGAATTTTTCGGTGGCATGTTTTGGATTTTATTTATCATCTTATTCGTCCGTTCATTTCTTTGGGAACCGTTCAAAATACCTTCCAGCTCAATGGAACCAACTCTACAAAAAGGCGATTTTATATTAACTCAAAAATATGCATACGGTGTAAAATTACCAGTGCTACGGTGGAAAATTTTACCGATGGGAGAGGTAAAAAGAGGTGATGTTTTTGTTTTCCATTATCCCAATAATCCGAAATTACACTACATCAAGAGGGTAATCGCTTTGCCAGGTGATAAAGTTATTTTTAATAACGGTGAAGTTATGGTTAATGGTAAAAAAGCAGCTTTACAATTGACTGGAAAAAGAAATGGTTATGAAGATAATTTTCCGTATAAAGTTTATGAAGAAGAATTTAATTACGGAGATGATAAGAGTGTAGGTGAGAAACACTTGATGGAATTATCAGATAATATTGAAAATAAACATATCAATTCATTTAACACTCCAATGTATTCAGGATTTATCGACGGTGTAGAAATTCAAGTGCCAGATGGTAATTATTTTGCAATGGGAGATAACCGTGATAGTTCTTCAGATAGTCGTATGTGGGGCTTTGTTCCAGCCAAAAATTTAGTTGGAAAGGCGAGCTATATTTGGTTGAATTCTGATTGTGTTTCTTTCAAGGGAAATTGTAAAAGAATTGGTAAAAGAGTGAAATAATTTAAGGCTTACAAGGAGAAAAAATGCCACATAAACCCCCACATCAAGCAGACCTAAAAATATTGCAGAAAAGATTAGAAGTTGATTTTGATAATGAAGATTTATTATTGCAAGCGGTAACACATCGAAGTTATAGTTCAAGTAATAATGAACGCTTAGAATTTTTAGGTGATGCTTTATTGGAGAGTTTTGTAACCAAAAAATTATTTCATTTACATAAAAAAACAAAAGAGGGTGATTTAACCCGTATCAGATCAAAACTAGTTTGTGAGGAAACTTTATATTCAATTGCCCAAAAATTAGAACTCAGCAATTTTTTGCGATTAGGACCAGGTGAATTAAAAACTGGTGGAGAAAGAAGAAAAAGCATTTTAGCCGATGCAGTAGAAGCAATTCTGGCAGCGATTTTTTTAGATAGAGGGGAAAAAAAATGTGAAGAGGTAGCAGAAAAATTATTCGCAGATATGTTCAAGAATAGCCATAATTTTGCTGCTCTTAAAGACTCAAAAACTCGTTTGCAGGAATATTTACAAGCTCGTGGGAAAAATATACCGACTTATGTTATTGAGGAAAAAAGAGAAAACAAAACCGAAACATATATTCGTATTAGTGTGAGTTCGGAAGATTACCGTTGTGAAGCCGTTGCAACCAATCGTAAAAAAGCTGAACAACAAGCTGCAGAAGAAATGTTAAATTTATATTTACAGGAAAACAATAAGAAAAAATAATAGTAACGGTGGTAAAAATGAGTAGTGATAGTGTAAAAAAAATGCAAGCAGGATTTGTTGCAATTATCGGCAGACCTAATGTCGGAAAATCAACATTATTAAATAAATTATTAGGACAAAAAATTGCTATCACTAGTCGCAAGCCGCAAACAACTCGTCATAATCTGTTAGGAATTTATACCGAAAATAATCTACAAGCAATATTTATAGATACTCCTGGTATTCATTCAGGTGGAAAAAAACAACTAAATCGGCAAATGAACCGCGCTGCAAGAAAATCAATGATTGATACGGATGTCATTATTCAAGTAGTAGAAAGTGGAAAAATGACCGCAGAAGATGTAAAAATAATGGAGCAAATAGTAGAAATAAAATTGCCAAAGATCTGTGTAATTAACAAAATTGACCGTATTGGAAATAAAGAAAAATTGCTCTCTGAAATTGCTGAAATAGCCCAAAAAAATTCCTGGCAAGAGATAATCCCGATAAGTGCTGAAAAAGGGCAAAATACCGATGCGATAATTAAAGTTTTAAGCGCATTATTACCGCAAAGAGAGTGGATTTTTCCAGAAGATCAAATCACTACCGCGGGAATGCGTTATTTATGCGCAGAACTTATTCGAGAAAAGCTTTTCCGCTATTTGCATCAGGAAATTCCTTATGAATTAGGAGTAATAATTGAAGGTTATAAAGAGCTTAACGGAATGGTAAAAATTGATGCAAATATTATTGTGGAAAGGGAAAGTCAAAAAGCAATAGTAATTGGAAAAAATGCCTCGGTATTAAAAGCAGTTGGAACGGCGGCAAGAATAGAATTAGAGAAAGAATTAGAGCAAAAGGTGTTATTAAAAACCTTCGTTAGTGTAAAAAATAATTGGCGAGATAATGCGGAAATTATTGCAAATATGAATAAAGGAGCAGAAATGGATTAAATCTGGGTTAAGTTATTGAATTTATTGATAAATTCTCTAATTTCTTCGAAAGTCCAATTATTACTTGCAGTTAATGTTAAAAGGCTAGTTGCTAACTCTAAATTAACTCTTCTTCCTGAAATTATCCCTGAATTTTGTAAAAAAGCACTTTGCGCATAATTATTATTAACTTCTCCCTGCGGACATTGGCTGATATTTATTACGGGAATGTTATTTTCCGTTTTATTTTTAATTGCAGTAAATAATTTTCGGTGATTTTTCATATTTCCATTACCAAAAGATTGCAGAATAATTCCATCAAAATTATTATTTAAGATAGCATCAGCGATAAAATCAAGTTGAAAACCAGGGATTAAATTAAAAACGGCAATTTTTACCTCGGGATTAATGGTTAAATTATTTTTTAAGTTGAAATTAAATTTATTTTTGTTATTTAGGAAATAATTGGAAACCTTGAGTGCTTTTTCGGATTTTATATATCGAGCAAAAGAAGGGATAAAAGGGCAGAAAATGCCGCTGTCAGATAAAGTTGAATATTTACTTGCGCCAATTGCGGAATGTATTTTTCCGCCAAAAGATATAACCGATTGATTATCAAATAAGCTATTTTCAGCTGCTAAAAAAGCAGTTTTTATATTCAAAAGAGCATCGGAATTTGGGTAAAAAATTGAGCGTTGAGCAGCGGTGAAAATTAAGTTAAATGAAAAATTATTATTCATTAAAGAGAATAAATTAGCCGTATATGCGAGCGTGTCTGTTCCGTGAAAAATTATCAGAGTTTTTATTTTTAGAGTATTCAATTCTTGTAATATTAAAAGCCAATTTTGCCAATCTTGTAAGCTAATTGCAGAAGAGTCGATAAGTTCTGTTTGTCGCCAGATTAGTTCATATTTTGCAGGTAATATTTCCGCCAATGTTTCTTGAAAATCATCACTTGGTATAAGTCCTTGTGATGAATTTTTCATCCCGATTGTGCCACCTGTGTAAAGACAAGCAATTTTTTCCTTCATTATCTATTTCCTAAGTTAAAATAACAATATGATTGACAATTTATTTGCGCATCATTATCATCAAGAATTATTTTTATTTTTCTGACAATTAGTTTATGTATATTTGTATTTGCCGAGCGGTAAGCGAAAAAAAAGTTAAGGAAAGCGTCAAAGAGGGTAAAAAATCTATAAAAGAGCTATGCAATACTCTCGGTGCGGGCAATGAATGCGGAAAATGCTTGCCAGTGCTTGCCGAAATTGTGCAAAAAGAGAAAAAAGTTAGTCTGTACCGTCCTTGAAATTTTGTCTTCGCCTCTTTATTATGCGGCGTTTTTTCAAGGAATATTTATGTCTATATTGTTCAAAAATACTTTGTTTGTTTTTCTTGCGATATTTAGTTTTTGGGCTATTGCAGAAGATGAAAAAGAAAGCAAAAAAGAAGAAAATAAAACGGAAATGCAAGCAAATTTAGTAGAAAAATGTCGCGACAAAGATTGTTTAAGCGAAAAATTCAAATCAGCAAAAACCGCAGTAGAAAAAAATGTAATTATTGAAGAATATTGTCTTGAAATAGCGGATGAAAAAGAACAGGAAAAAGTTTGTTCAGAGGCAGCCTTAATATTGATTGCAGGTAATGAAAAAGAGAGGATAAAACCTGATTATTTGCGAGCAATTAAGTTGTTAGATGTTGCTTGTAATAATAAACAACACGATATTTCTGCTATTTCCTGCACACTTTTGGCAAGTATCTATCAAAAAGGTGAGGGAGTGGTAAAAAAGGATGCAAAGAAAGCAGAAAAATATCTTGAAATAGGTTGTAAAAAAGAAGAACTATCTAGTTGCGTGCAGCTGGCAGAACAATTTAATCGCCAAGGAAAAATGATGCAGGCTGATAAAATTTATAAAAATAACCTAAACGGATTTAATCAAGCCTGTGAAAATAATATATCTGATTATTGTTATTTACTTGGTAATATTTATGCAAAAGCGATGGGGGTGGAAAAAAATAGTGATAAGGCTATGGATTTTTATCTCAAATCTTGCAAAAAAGATAAGGAAAATACGGCTCGTTATTGCTATGCAGTAGCAGAAAAATTGCTAAATGGTGAAAATATCCAAAAAGATGAAGCAAAAGCTCGGGAATTATTCAAAATTGCTTGCGAAAACGGTGAAATAACAGCCTGTGCTAAACAAGGTGCTAAATAAACTTAATAATTAAATAGTAAAATTTGGGACATACTAAAATACGAATTTTAGAAGTCTATTTATAAATATTTTCAAGGAATACTAAAATGGCAGAAATTGTGCTTTTAGGTGCTAACGGCTTTGTTGGACGCAGATTAACTACCGCATTACGACAAAAAGGTAATAGAGTTGATACGCCTTCACATCGTGATATTGACTTTGAAAACTTTAATAAAGGTCGAGTTGAATACTTATTAGAAGGCTGTAATACGATAATAAATTGCGTTGGAGTTATGCACCGTAATCCCGCTATTTTGAATAAAGTGCATTATGAAACACCGTTAAAAATAGCTGAAATAGCGGTAAAAAAAGGCGTTAAGAGATGGATTCAAATATCGGCACTAGGGGCGACAGAAAACTCAAAGAGTGAATTTTTAAAAAGTAAGGCAAAAGGTGATAACGCGCTTTGTGATTCGGAATTGGATGTAGCTGTTGTGCGTCCTTCGATTATTTACGGTCGTAATTCGCGTTTTATTGAATCACTGCTCAAAATGCTGAATTTACCGTTTGTAGCTTTGCCAAATAAGGGGGAATACAAAATTCAGCCTGTGCATATTGACGATTTAGTCGCGGCAATTGGTAATTTATTGGAGCAAAAATTAGCAGGGCAGGTGATTGATTGCACGGGGGGAGAAGAGGTAACTTTTGCGCATTTTTGCCAAATTTTGCGCGAAAAAGTGCTAGGAAAACCTGCTATCAAGATTGTGAATTTGCCTGAAAAAGGCTTAAAACCGTTATTACCTATGACGAATGTTTTAACTAATGGCTTCGTTAGTTCTGATAGTTTGCAAATGCTGGAACACGGCAGTTGCGCAGATAATTCTCTTTTCCGTGAATTGCTTGGCAAGGATCCACAAAGTGTGGAAGAGTTTGTTTTGTATAACTAAATTTTGTTGAAGGAAAAATACAAAAGCGGAGTAAAAACTCCGCTTTTTTATATTGAAACTACATTGAGTTGTGTTTTAACATTCAGCGTAGGCGCTCCAGACGAACTCCAAAGTTATTTCTGGGCAATTTTTTGACAAATAGTCTCTTGCGTCAGAAATAAATTTTGCTCCTCTTTTATTTGGACAATGTAGTCCTATTATTTGAATAGTAACCTTTTTGTCCTTTATTTCAGGTTTTTTTCTTAACAGTTCTCCACTTTGATAAGAAGCTATGTACTTGATAACTTTTGCGTCTAATAATCGTAAGTGTTCTAGATCTTCTTCTGTCTTACCTGTCCATTCTAAATGATCAGTTATAACTAGCTCAACTTTATTTCCGATGGTAGCAATCATATCTATAACATCCGTTTGATAAATAGTCATAATCACTCACTTTTGTTATTTTTCTTGAAACCATTAGGAGTAACAAAAGTACTACCAGAAGGTCTGATTATTTCCACATCTGTTGGCGGTATTCTTGTCCCATAAGGTAGACTTTCTTTGTTTTTACTTTTCACTGTTGCACCATTTTTGGCTATTTCAGGAAAAGCTTCCTGTTGATTTGTAGTTAATTTTGCAGTTTCAGAAGATTTGCACTCTATACAGACAAAATTACCATCTTTATCTGTTCCAGCCATATCCATTATAGTTCTCTTTCCTGTATCAGTTTCCATATAAATTTGTGTTTCTAATGAATGTCCATTATTGGTTTTTTCATTAAGTTGAACTTCTTCAAACTCCTTTCCCTTTGCTTTATTTTCAGCCAATTGTTCTGCTTTGTTTTTAGCCCCTCTCGCGCTATTTTTTCCTAGCTCTTCTGCGAGATTTTTGCCTTGTTTTACGGCTTGTTTTTTGCCCTGTCCAGCAGGACTTGCGTCGTAAATTGCGCCAGCTGCGGCGACAAACTCGGCGATATTGGGGTGATCTGTCGCGAATTCGCCGTAATTTGTCTGTAATTCGTCATATTTTTGTATTACAGGTTTGAC
>JAGBJT010000019.1 GCA_017934275.1 Cardiobacteriaceae bacterium
AAGCGGTTTGCAATTGAACAAGAATTGATTGCAAGCTCTGCTCGAAAAGCTGTTAAGAGTATGGATTTATCGGCATTAGAGGGTCGAAAAGTTGCCTTATATATATCCGTAATTGGCGATCAAGGTAGTGGAAATTTCACTGGCGGTCGCTATTCAATAACTAATTTAATTCGCGGTGAATATCAAAACTTACCGAACTCAATTACCGAATATTCCTATCCTGAATATCAAACCGTTGCGGAAACAAATACCGACGGTTTATCTGGAACTACCGTGTCAAATTCCGTATTAAATGCGCCAAGTCGCTCAAAAAATAATCAAGAAGGTAGAAATATTCGTGCGGGAGTGGAGATTTCTGGCGGTAACAGTGAATATAAAAATGAAACTCTGATCCAAAATCCGCAGGACAGCGTGTTTCTTTCTCGCCTAATTCAGACAGTTTTATTCCTGCGCGGTATTGAAGTCGTACCGAATGAAGCGGCAGATGCTTTTCTTTTCGTGAATGTTGATGTATTTGGCACAATCCGTAACCGCACGGAATTGCACTTCTTCAACCGCGAGAATTTAACAGCGGAAACCAAATTAGAATATTTCGCTATTGACCGTAACAGTAGAATTTTAATTAAGCCAGAGGTAAATTCTTTTGCCGCAAGATATAAGGAAAATTATATTCTTTGGACTGGACCGTTAAGCAAAACGAAAAATATCGAAGAAGCAGATAAATTGTTAGTAGATTTTTCGGATATAACTCCTTATTCAAATAAAAATGACTTTTCTAGTCAAATAGAGGAATTTTCGCACACAAACGGTGCAGAAAATTTAGAACTAGAAATTATCAAAGATAGAAGAAAATAAGGAGGAAGATATGAAAAAATTCAGCGCAATAGTTAAAGTATTTTTAATCAGCATATTACTTTCGGTTAATTGTTTTGCCGACGACTTCCGATATCCTGAAAGTTATATGCCAGGTGGGGAGTATCGGCTTTTCGGAAGTGGAAGAGGTGCGGTTTCTAATTTAACAGGTGAATATCACGAGACGGGAAATTTCGCCGTCAATGCGGGAAATATCGCAATCAACAATTCCTCTTACAAAGGACATTACGAATATCAGCAGGATTTTTCTGGGCACGGGCACGAGGTACACGCGCCGTTTTCAAGCTCAAATAGCAAAATTGGATTAAGTAAAAAAGGCAGACCAGAAGATGGCTTAAAAATCTCTGCGGTTTATGTTACAGGAACAGAAGTTCATCCAGCAGATGGTTATGACGGACCACAAGGTGGTGGATATCCAGAGCCAACAGGGGCACGCGACGAATATAGTTATAGTTTCAAAGCAAATGTTACAACGATTAAAGTTGTTTCAATTGAAAAATTAAATCAGGCATTACCGCCAGAGCGGCAAATTACCTCCGAAGAAGTCCAAAAAATCCAAAACGGCGAATCGCTCGGAGATGAGCGCACACGGGAAATTCAAACGGTCGGGGACACGCTAAATCCACAAATTTTGGGTGCAGGAGAAGCCCCACCGCTGGTTTCAGAAACTTTGGGACAAAGCGATTTAGCCGTCAGCCACGGTTTGATGTTTTGGAAAGATGTCGCGGTTGGAATCGGAAAAGGCGCATATGAAAAAATTGCAGAAACTGGTAACAGTGCAATAAATAGTCTCAAAGATGGTTATTCTTATTGGCAGGAAAACTCGCTTTATGATATTGCAACTGACGGTTTAGCTTGGGGTAGTGAAAAAGTCGTAAATATCCGCGAACATTATAGCGACGGTGTAATTTCTACGACAATACAGGATGGAAAAAATATCGCAACAGGTGTGGTTAATTCCGCCACAAATACCTATAACGATGTAAAAACTGCATATCAAGAGGGAGACGGAGAAAAACTCGGCAAAAAAATCGGTGCTGGCGGAGTTGAATTCACTATCGCAGCCGCAACTACCAAAGGAATTGGTGCTGCTAGTAATGCGACAAAGGTTATAAATAAAGCTGATGATTTATTTCCTAACACCAACACTCCGTTACTTCCCAAACCAAAATATGAAGGAACTAATCCTTGGGCGGAAGGCGTGCCAATTGTTTCAATGGAAACTCCAAAGAACTTTTATATCAATATGGCACAATCTCCTAATCAAAAAGGACCAGGCGGTTGGGGAACACAAGACTACATTCCTGATGTTAATTATGTGAGAAATAAACTAGCTGTTACTCCTGGTTTTAAGGATGAAATTACAGAAGTTCAAACATACTTAATACCAGAAGGTATCAGAGTCCAAACTGGAACAGTAGGTCCTCAAACACACAACGGTGTAACTTATCCTGGTGGAGGGACGCAGGTAGAAATCTATAACAAACAGGATAAACAAAAGTTAATTCCCATAGGAAAACCTAGACCTATCAAGTGAGGGACTATGGAAGTAATTAACAAATACTTAACTAGTGCTAAACAACACCAAGAAGCTAAGAATACGACAAATCATTATTATTTATTTGACGATAAACTGGTTATTTGCAACAAGGATAACGATGTTATAAAAACGATTCAAGTTCCTACTTCTGATTATAACGGTCCGTTTGCAAAACATATGTCTGCACAGTTTTATCAAATGTACTACGAACACGATTATTTGCTTGTAGTTGTTAGTACTAGATGGGAAGATTACTGGTTCAAGTTGTACGATGATAAGCTTGAATTAAGTAAAGAATATCATCCTTGGAGGTAATTAAAAAACGGCGGATTTTTCCGCCGTTTTTTTTATTCAAAAAGTTATTTTTTTTATTAACGCAAGAGTGCAGATAATTTTGCGGAAGAGGTAGGAAAATCTTCCACCAATTACACCAGCAAATTCGGTGAGATGTCGGAAACTGATGCAATCCGCTATGATGGCTGGTGGAAGCATCAAGAGGCAATAAATTCTGGGATAACGGACACACCTTCAATTTATGACAATTGGTATAAACCGAACACTTCTGCTGACGGTTATATTGCAACTGCGAAAGATATGAATTTTCCACAACACGGCGGAGCAATTCCAAATACACAAACTAATGTAACGCTGAAAACTGGCACACAAATTGGGAGGTATGGAATTCCAGAGGAAGGAAGCAAGTTTGTTACCGAAACAAACGTTCCAGCAGAACGACTTTCAATCCCTCCAATAACAAACCAGAATGAATATTTAATCTATAAAGTTGCTAAACCAATTCCAAATGTGGAAAGATCAGTCGCTGCACCATATATTGGTGATCCTGGTTTAGGTATTCAATATCAATTGCAAAAACCAATTCTGGATTATGTAAAAGATGGTTATTTATAGTCGTTTCAGTTCAAAATAAGACAAGGCAGCGAGCCGAAGACAGTATGTCTAATACGGCGAGGCGAAGCTAACGAAGTATTATTTTGAAGTGGAACGACTATAATTCAAAAAAGCGGTCCAAGCAAATGAATAATTTCGATAAATTAATCAGCTCTCGCTGCAAATATGGTTTAAATATAGTGGAAATGATTATTTGCGAAGTTCTAAAATCTGTTGTAGCCGATTATGTAGAAGAATTTCTACCAATAAATTTGCTTGTTGAACAGTTCTTCAAAAAATCTTATATTCATTTTTATCCGCTAGAGTTACCTGCAAGCACCTGTGTTTATTACAAAAAAATAGCTATTTTCTAGCTTCATATGGTGATAAATGCGAACTTGTTAAAATAACTCAATCGAAATATTTAAACATCATTTTATTTAATTTATTTTGGAGGATATCTTACTCCATTAGCCATTATTATTTACCTCCAAAGCCTTATAAAGAGGCAGAAGAGCGCAAAATTGAAATATTTCTTGCTTTAATTAAAAAAGCGGGGATTTATTGAAAAACAACGGCAAGAGTGTAAAAACTCTTGCCGTGTTTTTTATTTACTCCAAACTACATCCCGCTGGAACAAATTTCCATTTGAAGCGACTATTATTTGCTTTTATACGGCAAATCCAATCTTGACTTGCTTCACCTGATTTTATTAACTCCCTATCCACTCTTACTAAATGGATTTCCGTTCCGTGTAAAAAATTAACAGCTTTCCCGCCCAAAGTTGCGATTAGTTCCCCATCTGAATCAAAGTTTTCAAAGCCTTTGAGTTCATATTTAGAGACAAGATCGCTTCTTGGTTTAGCATTTTCGTTTAGCAATCCGATATTTTCATAACCATCTTTATTTTCCGCATCAAGAGTTGGTTTTTTATCCTCAAAGAGGGCAAGATCAATCACATCTTGTACAGCCCTAATTTCACCATAAACACGGGCAATTTGGCTTTTAGCAATGTAGTCTTGATAAAGCGGTAGCGCGGTTGCCGCAAAAATACTAGCCAAAACAATATTTCCCGAACCACTCGTTTTAGTTGTTCCAAAAATGCCGATATAAGGATTAATTACATTCGCTTTTGCAGGAATAATAAACAGCAAAAACAATCCAAGAGTGCAAAAAATTCTCTTCATTGGCTCGTCCTTTTTTCTTTTTACAAATAAAAAAATAAGCAGTTCAAAAAAACTGCCTATTTAATTTTACTGTTATTCCTCCTTATTCTTATCTTTTTTACCTTCACCGTCAGCCACTTCTTTATTTGCAACTGTCGGAGAAATACTGACTTTTGCATTATCTTTTACGACAACTTCACTACGCCAGATGCTATTCGGAGCGGCATTTTTAGTTTTTTCCCGAGTTTTATTCGCGGCGAACCAAAATAACATTGCGAACACAATTGCCGTGCAATCCATCACAATTGAAGACAAATCGCTACGGAAAAACAATTTCGGAATAAATAACCCCGCAATTTCCAAAACTGGAATTGAAGCGGCAAGCAAAGCCAAAATTTTGAGCTGCCAGACGACTGATTTTGCCGCTCCTTGAATTTGCGCCCAGATTACAAATGCGAGCAAAAATCCGTAATAAATCCACTGGAATTTGTCGCCAACGGCAATTTCATAAGCGGTAAAAGTTCTTGCCATCGGAATTACGGCGATAAGTCCCGCAACTGCTCCGCAAGCAACACCTGTCGTCAATGCAGCCATAAAGCGCACATCGCGACGGTTCTTACCGCGTTTTCCAGGTCGTTTTTCCAACCAGAGCAAATTACCCGTATAAAAAAGTGCCGCGCCACCGAGCCCTAACAGAAAATAAACCCAGCGCAGAAAATATCCGCCGTAATTACCAAAATGCAGTTTCATCAAAGCAGAAACAAATTCCGCCGAGGCAGGATTATTAAAACTATCGCCAATAATTTCGCCCGTTGTCGGATTTAGTCGCACAAAAGCCGATTGCCCTTGATATTCCCCGCGAGCCATAACAAAACCGTTTGCCGTATTTATTCTGGAATACATAACCGTATTTATTTTGAAATCACGGTAAGTCGCGTTGATTTTTTCGATTGCTTGGCTGGGAAGAATTATTCCCTCCGACGAGGAATTATTCCGTCTCTGCCCTTCTCTACCGCCCTTTTTTGCAGCTTTTTCTCCTTGTTTACCCTGCGCATCTAACGCTTGTTTATTATTTATTTCAGCGACTTTTTCATCGGTATTTTTATTCAATTCAGGATTATTTTTAAGCGCATCTTCGGCTAATTCTTCGAGATATTTACGGCTTTCTTCTGACATTTCACCGTTATTCTCAAGCTCATTACCCATTTGCATTAGCAATAGTTCTTCGGGTAAATGCACTTGAATTTCGCCGTTTGCATCAACTTCTACTTCAACACCGACTTCTAATTCAATTTCTGGTTCTAAAAACTCTCGTTCTAATTCCGCACTATCCGCGGTAATTTCTGCAATTACTTGTTCGATTTGATTTTCGGTTAATTGCTTATCCGCATCTAATGTTTCACCAGAAACCATAACCTGAACTTGCCGCATCGGCGCATTGTGATTGTGTTGATGTGTAGTTTGACCTTTAATTTGCTCTTTACCGCCTGCTTGACCGCCGTGTTGCATTCCGCCCTTACCGCCAGCTTGACCGTTACCGCGTTGCTGATTTTGACCGCCGCCGTGCATTCCGTGTCCGCCTTGTGGAGTTGCAGCAATCATCGCTTCGGGAAGATATTTTTCAATCTGCGAATTAACCGTTCCTAAAAAGGCAAAAGCCACCGTCGTCCCCGCAATGATGATATGAAACGGCAGCCCCGAAAAACCTAATAAATTATGAGTATCAAGCCAAGCGCGACGGCGACTTTTATCGGTGCGCAAAGCAAAAAGCGAATCTTTCAAAGTCGGCAAAAGCAAAATCAAACCCGAAAGCAAGGCAACGAAATAAGCAATACAAATCAAGCCCATCACTTTGAGACCAAATCCCCCACCGTGTCCGCCCGACATAAAGGAATAAAACGAGCCGTAAATTTTTGAAAAAATTCCGCCCTCTTCGCTTGGTTCGGGCAAATTCGGAATGCTTGCGGTGCGATGAACACGGTCGATAAAGCGTCCGACATTGGAATTTTGCGGACTGTTTAATTTGACGAGCTCACGGTTTTCATTCAAAATCAAATTCATCGCATTACCGCGACCGCCGATAGATATCGGTGCCGCGGTCAAATTTACCGAAAAAGAACCGTTTGCTTGTTCGGAATAATTTTGAACTGCAAGATTGAAAGCTAAATCTAAATCCTCACTGGAATTTTTAGCTTGAACCGAACTTGGCGCGGAAGCCCAACGGGAAATATCGGCAGAAAACATCGTCAAACTGCCCGCAACAAAACATATAAATAAGAACAAACCGCAAACAATCCCCGTCCAAGTGTGAAGATTAAGCTGATTTTTCAGAGTTTCGGTGGAAATTTTCATTAAATATAACCTAGAAATAATTGTAATTTATTTAGAACAGCGTTGAAATTACACAAAAATAAAATCAATGAGATACAAAACCGCGCAGGAAATACCCAGCCTAAACCAAGCCTGTCTGCCGTTTCGGAAAAAATAAACACAGGCGACAAGCGAGGGATAAATAAAGCAAAAGAGCCAAGCAGAAACCCGTTGTAATTCCACACCAAATGCAATGCAAAATAAAGCCGAAAGCATTGCACAGAGCGGAATTCCCAGAATAATTACCGCCAGAGTTTTGGATAAATATGAATGACTTGCCTTGCCACGGTCGAGGAAATAAAACATACTTTTGCAATAACCAGTAAATTGTTGCAAAAGTTCATATTTCGAATCAGAAATACAAGAAAATAACCGAGAAAGACGGTTAAAAAATAAGCGACATAGTGCAAAAATTAACGGCAACAGTGGAATAAATCCCGCAAAGAAAATAAGTGCCGCAAAGTAAAACAAAACACCGTAACCAGCACGGGCAAGATAAGAGCAAAACAAACCAATTACAGCACAATTCCAAGCAATGAAATTTGCCGTTGTAGATGAAAAAGCTTCGGCAAAAAGCCGTTGATGCTTCGAGCCGCAATACCAATAAAAACAAGCTGCCGCTGCAAGAATAGTTCCTAGAAAAATAAGCATATTTTTTGATTACTGAGTTAAAAGATAGTGCAAATGATAAAAGATTTTATTTAGAATTTATACGGCAAGATAAATTTCTAGCATATTTAGCTAATTTGTGAAGCAAGAAATAAGCGTGAAACAGCGGTAAATCTGCGGCAATAATCGGCGATTTTTCCTTATAATCGGCAAAACTACAAAGGAAAAATCAAAATGTCTAACAAACAACACGGTCTCCAAAAAAATAACCGTCAGCCAAGAAAAAAAAATGAAGCCAAAATTAAAAAGGAATTCGTTTTTTTTGAAGAAAAATCTACTTTTTTAGCCTTACAAGAGGTTTTACATCAGGACTACACTATCGCGGTTCTCGCTTTACTTATTCTCTGTCTTCCACTTACTTTTACCGAAAAATTCGCTTTTATTAAAAATAGTTTTATATTTATTGCACTCTTTGTATTTGTTTTATTAGTTGCACTACTTCATAACTATAAAAATAAAAGAAGAATTAACAACTTTATTAGTTTTAATGTCGCAGGAATAACCTATCGACGCGGAATTGGTATTAAAGCAAAAACAATTCTTTGGCAAGATATTTCAGTTTTTATCCCGCATTTTTCTCATAAAAAATTCCTTCAAGCTTATCAAGAAAACCATCTCAAAAAGCCATTTGAACTCTCAATAAAAGTCAAAACTAGAAAATTCCGTTCGGGGAAATATCGCTCTGGAAAGTCGCTGCGGATAACACTTCTAACTAATGATTACAACCAAGCACTACGCTTTTATCAAATTACCGATTTCTGTATCGTCAATCTGCAACATATGAATTCAGTTAAGCCGATAAGATTAACTCATAAAACCACACCAACTAATCAACTAGCAATTACTTCTACTGACGATAAAGATAAAATAAAAGTTATCGCAAAACCTACACCGTCGCCGAAAAAAAATACCACTCTTAAATCTTCTTGGCAAAGTGAAGCAAGAAAAAATGCAATAAAAAATACTCGCACTCCTCTAACAGCAAAAAGCACCCTTGCTAGCCAAAAAAAGATATTAAACAATCAACTAAATGCTCAAATCCATAATAAACAAACGAGCAATATTCCAAATAATAAAAATCATCTCCGAGGCAAATAATCAAATGTAATTTAGCGGCAAATATGATGATTAAAAATAAATTAAGGTTTATTTTTATTTAGCAATAATTTGTCAAGTATTTTTCGAAAAAATTGGAGAATCAAGTGGCTCATTACAAGCATATCCTTTTAGTTACCGACTTGCGCGAAGATTGCGACACCGTAGTTAAAAAAGCCAAATATATGTTGGCGGAGCACTCAAGATTAAGCGTTGTGCATATTGTGGAAGAAGCCGTGCTCGCTGGCGGTTATGAAATTGTTCCGATTGTGCCGCTCGGTAATGAAGACGAACTACACAGCAAAGCGCAAAGCCGTATGAAAGAAGTGCTCGAAAAACATAATCTCACCGCGCAAGATGTGCATATTGACACCGCACTTTCAACTCGTCGGGGAATTTTGGAATATGCCGCAGAAATCAAGCCGAATTTAATTGTCATCGGTCGGCATACTCGCACGGGGCTTTCCGCGCTGCTTGGCGCAACCGCTGATGACATCTTGCCGAAAGTCGAATGCGATGTTTTAGTCGTCAAACTTGGAGCACCTGTTTAATTCCGTTCTATAGTCGTTTCAATTCAAAATAAGACAAGGCAGCGAGCCGAAGACAGTATGCCTAATACGGCGAGGCGAAGCTAACGCAGTACTATTTTGAAGTGGAACGACTATATTTATAAAAATTTATAAAAACTCCGCCTTAACGGAGTTTTTTCTTTAAGTTAAAAATTATGAATAAGGAAAACAATCAAACTGCGCCAAAAGTGCAACTTTTATCCGAAATCAACTGCCAAAATCTCTGCAATTTGCTTTTAAAGTTCGGCTTGAAAACCGAATTTGTCGCTGATGGCGCGGATATTCCAGGCACTTACTGGGGCGAACCAGAGGCGGGGCTAATTAGCGATACATTATTTGTTCGCCGTGATACTCCTGTGCATTCTGCCTTACACGAAGCCGCGCACTGGATTTGTATGGACGACAAGCGCCGCCGCAATTTGCATACTGAAGCTGGCGGCACGGTGATGGAAGAATGCGCGGTAAATTGGCTACAAATTCTGCTTGCCGAAGAACTTTCCGATGTCGGACGGGAAAATATGCTCGCTGATATGACCGCTTGGAAATACAGCTACCGTGAAGGCAGCGTCTATGCTTGGCTCAAAGGCGACGGTTTAGAAGCCCGCGATTGGCTGATAGAAAAACAAATCATCAATAAAGACGGCGAACTGACTTTTTCGGTAGCGGTTTTTTGAGTAGTTAATAACAAACACGGGGACCAAAAATGAAATTAAAAATTTTTACACTATTCGCTATATTTTTCTTCACTCTTACTGCAAATGCTGATGAATTAAAAATCGAAAAAAATTTACCATCTGTGCAAGAAAGATTTCCATCTATCGATAAAAATAATTACACCGTTCCCGCATATAAAGGCAAAATCGCCGCTGATATTGCGGATAAAAAACATAACTTTCGCACCCGTTTGCGTCAAGCTCTAAAAGCTGCAAAAGAATCTCCTGAAAATATCAATTTTGCAGGGCAATTTATGATTGTTTCATACGGTTGCGGAACTGGTTGCCTTTCCTTTACCGTGCTTGATGTAGCAACGGGAAAAGCTTACGACGGCTTATCTCTTACTGGTTCGATTACCGATCAAGGTTGGATTGAATATGAGCTTAAATATGAACCGACCTCACGCCTACTTTTCGTGCAAGCTGGAATTGAAGAATTAGAAAAATCTGGTTCTTTTGCCTTTGAATTTAAAGACGGTAAATTCAATTTATTAGAACATCTAAATGTCGTAAAAATTGAAGCAGAAAATGAAATAGATAATTCTGACAGTCCGCAAGAAGAAAATTCAGCGGATAAAAAATAATCTCAAATAAATTATTAAGCGGTTTTATTACCGCTTTTTTTATCCATAAAAACAACTGGAAGAATTCACAAATGTTTTCTCTTGCCGACCGTCTTGATTATTGGAACAAAAACGCGCCAGATACCGTCTGGGCGCAATCTCCCGATATTTTGCAACTGGTGCAGGCGAGCGAATATGCCGCAGGTCTGCTCTGCCGTTATTCGCATTTCGCCGCCCTACTCGCCGCCGACAATGAAAATCCACCGCATTGGCTTGATTTCGATTTTGCTCGCGATTTGAGTTTTATCCGCGAAAGCGCGACGGAACTTGATTTGATGCGCGATTTACGGATTAAAAAGCAGGAATTCGACTGCCGTTTGATTTATGCGGTGGTGGTGCAAAAATTGCCGCAGACGGATTTTCTAGTTGCGCTTTCACGGCTTGCCGATGAATTAGTTGATATTGCGCTTTCAGTGCAATTTCGTTTTATTAGCCAAAAACACGGCATACCGCTTGATGAACAAGGTCGTCCTTTTACGCTTGCGGTGTTGGCAATGGGCAAACTTGGCGGTCGAGAGCTGAATTTTTCTTCCGATATCGATTTGATTTTTGCTTACCGTAATAACGGCGAAACGGCGGTAAAAGACGGTCAAAAATCGCTTGCCAATGAAGTTTTCTTCCGCAAACTCGCGCAAAAATTGATTTATACCCTCGACCATCACGGCGAACACGGAATTGTTTATCGAGTTGATATGCGGCTTCGTCCTTTCGGGCAAACTGGACCGCTCGCGCTTTCTTTCGACGCTTGCGAAAATTATTATCAAATTCACGGTCGCGATTGGGAACGCTACGCAATGATGAAAGCTCGTCCGATTGCAGGCGATATTTCTGGCGCGGAAGAACTTCTCAGTAACTTGCGACCGTTTGTTTATCGCCGTTATCTCGACTATGCCGCTATCAATTCCATCGCCGAAATGAAAGAGCAAATCAACCGCCAAATCCACGAACGCGGTATCGAAGAACATATCAAGCTCGGGCGCGGTGGAATTCGGGAGGCGGAATTTTCCGTGCAAGCGGTGCAATTGGTTTATGGCGGGCAATATCCCAAAATTCAGAAAACTTCTTTTTTAACTAGTCTTGCAGAAATTGACGAATTAAATCTCTGGGAACACGGCAGCACTGAAGATTTACGGGCAGCTTATTTATTGTTACGAGAAGTCGAAAACGCTTTGCAATTCGACCGTTGCCAGCAAACTCATCAACTTCCTGATACTGAACACGCTTGGAAACGGCTCGCGCTCGCCTGCGGATTTAATAGTGCAGAAAGTTTGCAACATAGCGTTAAATCCGCTCGCGACCAAATTCACGACACTTTCAGACGAATTTTCCCCAGCGCAAAAGCCAATGACGAAAACACCGACAACGCCGCAATTTTCAAGGGAATATCTTGGCAAGAGCCCGATGAAAATCTGCTCACCGACTTACTTATCCGTCTGCGTGAAGAACCAAGTAAAGCGGCGGAAATTAGCAGAGCAATTCTTGAATTTGCAAAAAATATCAATTGGCAAAAACTTGCGAATTCAACCATCAACCGCATCGAAAAACTCTTGCCGCTGTTGCTCGAAAATTCAGCACGGCAACACAATTCGGTAAAAAGTCTGAAAGCAGTTCTTGATTTAATCAACAAAGTTGCAAGCCGCAGCGTTTATATCGAAATCCTCTCTGGCGATCCCGAACTTTTACAACGCCTACTTTCAGTTGCGGAAAATTCCTCTTGGCTGATGGACTTTATTTGCGAGCACCCCTTAGTCATCGACGATATTTTGTCCGACCGTAACCGCATCAGCAGTAAAAATGAATTGCAATACGAACTCGCGGCAAGGCTGGAAAACCTCGACGAAGAAGAATGGCTTACCGCTCTACGCGATTTCAAACACGCACAAATTTTCAAAATCGCTTGGGCGGAAATTCATAACCGTATCAATTTGATGGTAGCAAGCGACAAACTCACGGAAGTCGCGGAAATAATCATTAGCACCATCACCGAAAAAGCCCGCAATATCCTGAATCAAAAATACGGAAAACCGCGCGACAAGAACGGTAATCTCGCGCAATTTGCAGTGCTCGCTTACGGCAAACTCGGCGGCTGGGAACTCTCCTACGCCTCCGATTTAGATTTAGTGTTTATTTACGACGATGCCCGTTCCGCTGGCTCTACCGACGGCGAAAAATCTATCGCCAATCAAATTTATTTCACCCGCCTCGTGCAAAGAATTACTTCCTATTTATCCGCGCCTTCGACCAGCGGAATTCTCTACCACAGCGACACGCGCTTGCGTCCAGGCGGACAATCAGGAATGCCTGCAAGCTCAATCGAAAATTTATCGGAATACTTAAAAAACCGCGCTTGGACTTGGGAAAAACAAGCTCTAACCCGTGCTCGTGCGCTTGCTGGCGATGATGAACTCTGCGCAAAATTCGAAAATCTCCGCCGCGAAATTCTGCAAACTCCGCCGCAAGCAAATCTCAAAGAAGATGTAATCAATATGCGCGAAAAAATGCACAAGCAAAATCCAATTCCAGCGCAAGTTTTCCATCTGAAAAAATCTCAGGGCGGATTGGTTGATATCGAATTTATCGTGCAATACTTGCTTTTGCAATACAGTCATCAGGAAGAAGTGCTTATTCGTAATACAGACAATATCCGCCAACTCGCGGCACTCGAAGCGGTTGGAATATTGAGTTCGCTTGAAGCAATGAATTTACGCGATGCTTACCGCACACTGCGCCGCGCTTGCCATTTGCGCGCACTCAATAATCAAAACGAACAAAGTTCCCTCAACGATTGGAAAAACACGGCTAAAACTGTGCGAAAAATTTATGACAGAATTTTTTCAATAAATAAACAAAGTGAAAACCTATGACTCCACGCAAAATTCTCACTGCTTCTTCTTCTTTTCCGAGACTTCGTGAAGCTAATGCTGTATATATCGATAAAACTGCACTTATTCACAAGATGGTCTATGCCGATGATGCGTTCTTTTTATCTCGTCCGCGGCGGTTC
>JAGBJT010000020.1 GCA_017934275.1 Cardiobacteriaceae bacterium
AGATGGTAATGCCAGGCGACAACATTAAGATGGAAGTTCAATTGATTCACGCTATTGCTATGGACGAAGGTTTGCACTTTGCGATTCGTGAAGGCGGCAAAACCGTCGGTGCTGGCGTTGTAAGTAAGATTGTTGAGTAATGGACGGACAGCTTTATGGCTAACAAACAAAAAATCCGCATTCGTTTAAAATCTTACGACCATCGTTTGATTGATCTTTCTGCCAAACAAATTGTTGAAACGGCGAAGAAGGCAGGGGCACAGGTTAAAGGTCCTATTCCCTTGCCAGTTAAGAAAGAAATTTACACTGTATTGATTTCTCCGCATCTTAATAAAGATGCACGGGATCAATACGAAATGCGGACACATAAGCGCTTAATGGACATTATCGACCCTACTGAAAAGACGGTAGATGCGTTGATGAAGTTAGATTTAGCTGCTGGTGTTGATGTAAATATTGAAGTGCGTTAAAATAAGCATTCTTTATTTTGAGTATGAGACGAAGAGGGTTTTCCCGCCCTCCTCTCGTCTTTTTGATTTTGAGGAAAATTTATGACAATGGGTTTATTGGGTCAGAAACTAGGAATGACCCGTATCTTCAAAGAAGACGGTACAGCTATTCCTGTAACCGTTATTGAAGTTAAGCCGAACATCATCTCACAAGTTAAAACTGTTGATACTGACGGTTATAACGCGGTGCAGGTGAGTGTTGGCGAACGCAAACAAAGTAAAGCAAATCCAATTCCGAAAGCACAAGCTGGACATTATGCGAAAGCTGGCGTTCCTGTTGCGCTTTTAACTCGTGAATTTCGGGTTGAAGCTGATGAAATTGGCTCTTATGCCGTTGGTAAGCAAGTAGAATTGTCTTTGTTTAGTGAGGGACAACGAGTTGATGTTCGTGCTCGCAGCATTGGTAAAGGTTTTGCGGGAACGATTAAACGGCATAATTTCAAAGGTCAGCGTCAAACTCACGGTAATTCTCTTTCGCACCGTGTTCCAGGTTCAATTGGTCAAAACCAAACTCCAGGTCGTGTTTTTAAGGGTAAAAAAATGGCTGGACATTTGGGTAATGAAATGTGCAGTGTGCAAAATCTAGAAGTTGCGAGAATTGATAACGAACGCAATTTGATTTTGCTTAAAGGTGCAGTTCCTGGAAGTAAGGGCGGTTTTGTAATGATTCGTCCCTCGGTTAAGGCGTAAGGAGGCAGTATGGATATTCAATTTAAGAATGCTTCTGGCTCGGTTGCGGTTGAAGATAGTGTTTTTGCGGCAGAATTTAATGAATCTTTGGTTCATCAGATTGTGGTTTCATATTTAGCAGGTGGTCGTAGTGGTACCAAAGCGCAGAAAACTCGTTCTGAAGTTTCTGGCGGTGGGGTAAAACCGTGGAAGCAAAAAGGCACTGGTCGTGCGCGGGCTGGGACGATTCGTTCTCCTTTGTGGCGTACTGGTGGTATTACATTTGCGGCTAAACCTCGTGATTATTCGCAAAAAGTAAATCGCAAGATGTATCGTGGTGCTTTGCGGGCGATTTTTTCTGAATTAAATCGACAAAATCGTTTGGTAGCCTTGAATTCGTTAGCATTAGCAGAAGCGAAGACTAAAAAGTATTTGGAATTTGCAGCACAAAATCAATTGAATGAAAGTGTTTTATTTATTGCTGGTGAGGTTGATACTAACTTTTATCTTGCATCTCGCAATGTTCCAAAAGTTACGGTAATTGATGTCGAATCAATTAACCCCGTAGTTTTACTGCGCCACGAACAAGTAGTTGTTGATGAAGCGGCTTTGAAAAAAATAAGCGAGTGGTTATCAATATGATGAGAGAAGAATATTTAACCCAGATTATTAAAGCAACGCATGTAACTGAAAAGTCGCAACGCGTTGCAGGTAATAAACAGTTGGTTTTTAGAGTTGATCGCAGAGCTAGCAAAGATGATATTCGTGAAGCGGTTGAAACTCTGTTAGATGTAAAAGTTGCGGCGGTAAATACTCTGAATGTGAAAGGTAAAGTTAAGCGTTTTGGAGCTCGTCTTGGTCGCCGTAAAGATTTTAAGAAAGCCTATGTAACTCTTGATAAATCGGTAGATATTGAAAAATTACTTGCCGATCAGCAGGTTTGAGGAATAGACAATGGCAATTATTAAGCATAAACCTACTTCTGCTGGACGGCGTTTTGTAGTTGATGTAACTCGTCCAGAATTGCACAAAGGTAAGCCGTTTGCTGCATTGGTGCAAAAGCAAAATCGTGGTAGCGGTCGTAATAATTTAGGACGCATTACCGTTCGTCATCGTGGTGGCGGACATGCTCATAAATATCGCATTATTGATTTCAAACGGCAAAAAGACGGTATTGACGGTGTCGTTGAACGCTTGGAATACGATCCAAATCGCACCGCATTTATTGCGTTGATTAAATATCTTGATGGGGAACGCAGATACATTATTGCTCCTCGTGATATTACGGTTGGTGAGGTAATTCGTAGTGGTGATGACGCTCCGATTAAAGTCGGTAATTGTTTGCCTTTGCGTAATATTCCTGTCGGTGCGGTAGTGCATTGCATTGAAATGAAACCTGGTAAAGGTGCGCAGTTGGCTCGTAGTGCTGGGGTTTCGGTGCAAGTTGTTGCTCGTGAAGGAAAATATGTAACCTTGCGTTTGAAATCGGGTGAGCGTCGTAAAGTTTTGAGCGATTGTCGTGCGGTTATTGGTGAAGTTAGCAATCACGAACATAGCTTGCGTTCGCTTGGTAAAGCAGGTGCAAAACGCTGGCGTGGTATTCGTCCGACGGTTCGCGGTGTAGTAATGAACCCAGTAGATCACCCGCATGGTGGTGGTGAAGGTCGCACATCAGGTGGTCGTCATCCAGTAAGTCCTTGGGGACAACCGACCAAGGGTAAGAAAACCAGAACTAACAAACGCACTGACAAGCTTATTGTTCAGCGTCGTAAGAAGAGAGGCTAATATATGGCTCGTTCATTGAAAAAAGGCTTCTTCATTGATTTGCATTTGGCTAAAAAAGTTGATGAAGCGGTAGCCAATAAAAGTAAAAAACCGATTAAAACTTGGTCGCGTCGTTCTATGATTATTCCTGAAATGATTGGACTGACTATTGCGATTCATAACGGTAAGCAACACATTCCTGTGTTAATTAGCGAAGATATGATTGGACACAAATTAGGTGAATTTGCGCCAACTCGTAACTATCGCGGGCATGCTGCTGATAAGAAATAAGGGAGATTGAAATGGAATCTATTGCCAAATTAAATGCTGCCCATATTTCTGCGCAAAAAGCTCGTTTGGTTGCTGATCAGATTCGCGGTAAGCATATAAATGAAGCGATTGAAATTTTATCGTTTAGCCGTAAAAAAGCTGCTGCCATTATTTTGAAAGTTTTGAATTCAGCGATTTCAAATGCGGAAAACAATAACGGTGCAGATATTGATGAACTCTATGTTGAGGAGATTCAAATCGGCGAAGGTATTACGATGAAGCGCTTTGCAGCGCGTGCGAAAGGTCGTGGAACACGAATTTTGAAACGCACTAGCAATATTTTTATCCGCGTAAAAGAACACTAAGCAGGAATTTAATATGGGTCAAAAAGTTCATCCTATCGGCTTCCGCTTGGGAGTTTCAAAAGATTGGGTATCAAAATGGTATGCCGAAGGTCGCAATTATGCTGACTATTTGGAAAAAGACTTCGAAGTTCGGGAATATATCCGTAAAAAATTAGCACATGCTTCGGTAAGCAAAATTCAAATTGAACGCCCACGCAATGGCGCGCATATTACGATTTTTACGGCTCGTCCAGGAATTGTTCTCGGTAAAAAAGGCGAAGCTATTGAAGCTTTGAAAACAGAAGCTGGCAAGATTCTTGGAGTGCCAACTTCAATCAATATCGAAGAAATTCGCAAACCGGAATTGGACGCTTATTTAGTGGCTGAATCAATTGCACAACAACTTGAAAAACGGGTTATGTTCCGTCGTGCAATGAAAAGAGCAGTCGCTTCAACTATGCGCCTTGGTGCTTCTGGAATTAAAGTTGCGATTTCAGGTCGTTTGAATGGTGCGGAAATTGCGCGCACTGAATGGTATCGTGAAGGTCGTGTGCCGCTTCATACTCTTCGTGCTGACATTGATTATGGTTTAGCAGAAGCGCACACAACTTACGGAGTTATCGGTGTAAAAGTATGGATTTTCCGTAGTGAAAATACTTCTGTTCCTGCTGAAACTAATAACGACAACGAAGAAAAACGCAAGCTTCGCCGCCCTAGCGGTTCTCGTCCATCGCGCAGCAAGAGTAAAGGTGAGTAAAAATGTTACAACCTAAAAGAACCAAATTTAGAAAGCAACATAAAGGTCGCAACCGTGGTTTGGCACAATCTGGTAACAGAATTAGTTTCGGTGAATTTGGATTGAAAGCTACGACACGCGGACGCATTACCGCTCGACAAATTGAGGCGGCTCGTCGTGCGATTAACCGCCATATTAAACGGGGTGGTAAAGTCTGGATTAGAATTTTCCCTGATGTTCCAGTAACCAATAAACCTTTGGAAACTCGTCAAGGTAAAGGTAAAGGTAATGTGGAATATTGGGTAGCCAAAGTTCAACCTGGCACCGTGCTTTATGAAATGGAAGGTATCAGCGAAGAATTAGCTCGTGAAGCTTTGAAATTAGCGGCGGCTAAACTTCCTGTTCAAACTGTATTTGAAACTCGTAAGGTGATGTAATGAGTTTGCAAGATTTGAAAGGCAAAAGCGTTGAGGATTTACGCAAAGAATTGCTCGAATTGAGACAAACCCAATTGAAATTGCGTTTGCAAAAAGCTAGCGGTCAGTTGGAAAAAACTCACCAAATCCGTCAAGTGCGCCGTGATATTGCCCGTATCAAAACGCTTCTCGGACAACAAAATGTCAAGGTGTAACAATGAGTGAAGAAGTAAAAAATCAACGGACATTGCAGGGTATTGTGTCTAGTAATAAAGCGGACAAAACTATTACCGTGCGTGTTGAAAGAAAAGTAAAACACCCTTTGTATGGAAAGTTTATTAAGCGCACACTTAAATGCCACGCTCATGATGAAAATAATGAGTGCAATATTGGCGATACGGTGTTGATTGCGCAATCTCGTCCGATTTCTAAAACTAAAACTTGGCGTTTAGTCGAAATTGTCGAAAAAGCAAAAGATTAAGGTGTAAGAATGATTCAGATGCAATCAAGACTCTCCGTTGCCGACAATAGCGGCGCGCGCGAGTTGCAATGTATAAAAGTGCTCGGTGGTTCGCACCGTCGTTATGCGGGAATTGGAGATGTTATTAAAGTTTCCGTGAAAGAAGCGATGCCGCGCGGACGGGTTAAAAAAGGCGATGTTTATAACGCTTTGATTGTCCGCACTCGTAAAGGTGTTCGTCGTGCAGACGGTTCTGTTCTGCGTTTTGACGGTAATGCTGCGGTATTGTTAAATACTAAACTTGAACCGATTGGTACTCGTGTATTTGGACCAATTGCCCGTGAGTTGCGTAGTGAAAAATTTATGAAAATTGTTTCACTTGCACCAGAAGTTTTATAAGGAGTTGCAATGAAACGCATTAAAAAAGGCGATGAAGTCATTGTTATTGCTGGTAAAGCTGACAACAAGGGCAAACGCGGTAAGGTTTTAGCGGTTCACGGTGATCGGGTTTTGGTTGAAGGATTGAATATGGTTGTAAAACATGTCAAACCAAATCCGCAACTTGGCATTGAAGGCGGAATTGTGCGTAAAGAAGCAACAATTCATATTTCCAATGTAATGTTGTTCAATCCTGCAACTGGCAAAGGCGATCGTGTTGGATTTAAGTTTGAAGACGGTAAAAAAGTCCGTTATTTCAAATCTAACGGTGCGTTAGTTTGAGGTGAATATGTCCCGTTTGGAAGAAATTTATAAAAAAGAAATTGTTCCTGCTTTGCAACAAAAGCTTGGTTTGGGCAACATTATGCAGGTTCCACGCTTACAAAAAATCACTCTGAATATGGGAGTTGGTGAAGCGGTTGCGGACAAAAAAATTATGGACAATGCCGTTCGTGATTTGAGTTTAATTACTGGTCAAAAGCCGATTATCACTAAATCAAAGAAATCTATTGCTGGTTTCAAAATTCGTGATGGCTGGCCGATTGGTTGTAAAGTAACTTTGCGTCGCGACAAAATGTATGAATTTTTAGATCGTTTGATTAATATTTCGATTCCTCGCACTAGAGATTTTCGTGGTTTGAGCGCGAAATCATTTGACGGTCGTGGAAATTACAGTTTTGGCGTTAAAGAGCAAATCATTTTCCCTGAAATTGATTTTGAAAAAACTGATGCAATTCGCGGTATGGATATTACTTTTACCACCACTGCGGCTAATGATGAGCAAGCAAAAGCATTGCTCGACGCTTTTGGCTTTCCATTTAGAGGTTAATAATGGCTAAAAAAAGTATGGTAAATCGCGAGTTGAAGCGTATTAAAATGGTTGCAAAATACGCTGAAAAACGCGCCAAACTTAAAGAGATTATTCGCAAAATTGATTCATATTCTGATGAAGAACGCTTGGCAGCACAAGAGCAATTACGCAAAATGCCGCGTGATGCTTCTCCTGTAAGATTGCAACGCCGTTGTCGGATTACTGGTCGTCCGCACGCCGTGTATCGTCGTTTTGGGCTTTCTCGGAATAAATTGCGCGAACTCGCTATGCGTGGCGAAGTTCCAGGTGTAAGAAAAGCTAGTTGGTAACAATTAGCATTCTTTAAGTTCCAAGAACTTTAAGTTCTGATACTGAAATAGAGGTAATTTTTATATGATGATGGATCCTATTGCTGATATGCTCACGCGTATCCGCAATGCCCAAAGTGTTGGGCGTTCATTAGTAACTATGCCATCTTCAAAGCAAAAAGTTGCGATTGCGAAGGTTTTGCAAGAAGAAGGCTATATTCTTGGTTTTGAAGTTTCGTCTGATGTTAAACCAGAATTGACTATTAGTTTGAAATACTATCAAGGCAAACCAGTTATTGAGTTATTGCAAAGAGTTAGTCGTCCTGGTTTGCGTATTTTTAAAAATGCCAAAGAGTTGCCCCGTGTACAAGGCGGCTTGGGTGTTGCCATAATTTCTACTTCTAAGGGCGTAATGAGCGATTTGCAAGCCCGTAAGAATGGTATTGGCGGCGAAGTTATCTGCTTTGTGGCATAAGGGGGAAAGATGTCTCGTATTGGTAAGCAACCTGTTGTAATTCCAAAAGGTGTTCAAATTTCGATTGATAAGCAAAAAGTTAGTGCAAAAGGTGCAAAAGGCGAGTTGAAGTTAGAACTACACCCTTTTACTACTATTGAAGAAAATGACGGTCGTTTATTGATTAAACCAGTTGAAGAAACGGCTGAACACTGGATGATGACAGGAACGATGCGTGCATTGGTCAATAATATGATGATTGGTGTTAGCGTTGGTTTTGAGAAGAAATTGCAATTAGTCGGTGTTGGTTACAGAGCACAGGCGCAAGGTGGAAAATTGAATTTATCGCTTGGTTTTTCGCATCCGATTGAATTTGCGGTTCCTGCTGGTATTGCGGTTGAAACCCCGTCTCAAACTGAAATCCTTATCAAAGGTAACGATAAACAGTTAGTCGGTGAAGTTGCGGCGAAGATTCGTGCTTATCGACCGCCTGAACCTTATAAAGGAAAAGGTGTTCGCTATGCTGATGAACGCGTAATCATCAAAGAAACCAAGAAAAAATAACGGGGTAAAAAGATGAATCAGAAAAAAATCAACCGTATTCGTCGTGGCAAACGCACTCGTTTGAATATCCGTGAATCTGGTAAGGCGAGCTTGATTGTTAATAAAACCCCGCGTCATATTTATGCACAACTGATTAGCGGTGGTGATGAAAATCGTGTGTTGGCTACGGTTTCTACTGTGCAATCTGCGGTAAAACAAGGATTGAAATACACAGGTAACATCGAAGCGGCTAGCAAAGTCGGTAAATTGATTGGCGAAAAGGCTAAATCTTTGGGTATCGCAGAAGTGGCGTTTGATCGGAGCGGTTTTCCGTATCACGGTCGTGTGAAAGCGTTGGCAGAAGCTGCGCGTGAAGCTGGATTACAATTTTAAGAGGTTATTATGGCTCAACAAAAAGAACGCCAACAAGAAAACGAGTTTTTAGAAAAATTAGTTGCCGTTAATCGGGTTACGAAAGTTGTTAAGGGCGGTCGGCAATTTGCTTTTGCTGCCTTGGTGGTTATCGGTGATGGTAAAGGTCGTGTCGGATTTGGATACGGTAAGGCAAAAGAAGTTCCAGTTGCAATTCAAAAAGCAATTGAACAAGCCAAAAAGAGTTTAGTTACCGTTTCTTTGAATAATGATACTTTGCAATATGCGGTTATCGGCACACACGGAGCAGCGAAAGTATTTATGCAGCCTGCTTCTGCTGGTACAGGAATTATTGCTGGCGGTGCGATGCGTGCGGTATTTGAAGTTGTCGGGGTAAAAGATGTCTTGGCAAAATGTATCGGCACTCGTAATCCAGGTAATGTAATTCGTGCAACGATTAACGGTTTAATGTCAATGAATACAGCACAAGAAGTTGCCGATAAACGCGGTAAATCTTTGGAAGAGGTGTTAGCTAATGTCCGATAAGAAAATCAAAGTTACACTGGTAAAAAGCCTTAACGGTCGTTTAGAAAACCATAAGTTGTGTGTAAAAGGCTTGGGCTTGCGCAAAATGCACCAGTCTCGTGAAGTTCTCGATACTCCTGAAAATCGAGGAATGATTAACAAAGTTGCATATTTGCTGAAAGTCGAAGAGGTTTGAAAATGCGTTTGAATACATTAAAACCTGCCGAAGGTTCTCATCAATCGAAAAAGCGTTTAGGACGCGGTATCGGTTCTGGTTTAGGTAAGACTAGCGGTAAGGGACATAAAGGTCAAAAAGCTCGTTCTGGTGGCTACCATAAAGTTGGCTTTGAAGGCGGACAAATGCCTTTGCAACGCCGTTTGCCAAAACGCGGTTTCCGTAGTCAAAAGCGTGCTGATACGGCTCGTGTGCGTCTGCAAGAATTGAACGCGTTGTCTGTTCAAGTTATTGATTTGCAAGCACTGAAAGATGCTGGGATTGCTCCGATTTTGGCGACTTCTGCGAAGGTTTATTTGCAGGGTGAAATTTCTAAATCGGTAACCTTGAAAGGAATTTCGGTAAGCAAAGGTGCGAAAGCGGCAATTGAAGCTGCTGGCGGTAAGGTAGAGGAATAAAACTCTATGGCACAGCCTGCTTCAAATCCGTTCAAGGAACTAACTGCTCGTTTGTGGTTTTTGATTATTTCCCTAATCATTTACCGTATCGGTGTGCATATTCCCGTGCCAGGTGTTGATTTGGCGAAGATACGGGATATGTTCGAAGGTGGTTCTGGCTCGCTGTTTCAATTATTCAATATGTTTTCTGGCGGTGCATTGTCGAATGCTTCGTTGTTAGCATTGGGCGTTGCGCCGTATATCAGTGCATCGATAATTATGCAGTTGGTTACGCATATGTATCCAGCTTTGAAAGAACTACGGCAGCAGGGCAGTTCTGGGCAGAAGAAGATAATGCAATATACGCGTTATTTGACTTTGTTTGTGTCTGTTGTGCAAGGTTTAGCAATATCGCGTGCGGTTATGAACGGCGGAATGAAATTAGACACGGTTGCGGCTTCGCAATTTGTTCTGATTACGACTATCGGTTTGACCACTGGTGCTATGTTTATGATGTGGCTCGGTGAGCAGATTACGGAACGCGGTATTGGTAACGGTATATCGATGTTGATTTTTGCGGGTATTTCCGTAAATATGCCGACAGGAATTGGGGCGATGGTTTCGCAAGCAAAAGATGGTTCTTTGTCTTATGGCAAATTTTTCCTGATTTTAGGCTTGATTGTCGGTCTGTTCGCACTGATAGTTTATGTTGAAAGAGCACAGCGCAAAATTGCAATTCATTATGCGAAGAGAACTCAAGGTGCTTCTTTGGCAGCGATGAATGATAAGCAGCATATTCCGTTAAAAATCAATATGGCTGGGGTCATTCCTGCGATTTTTGCTTCTGCGATTATTACCTTGCTGGTTTCAGGTTTTGGTTTGTTTGCTGGTAGCACAAGCACTGTCGGTCGTTTTTTGAGCGAGCTTGGCAGTAGTTTTGGTCCTGGTAGCTGGTTATATATCGCAAGCTTTACCTTGTTAATCGTGTTGTTTTCGTTCTTCTACACTTCAATGATGTATGAAAACCGCGAACTGGCTGATAACTTGAAGCGTTCCAATGCGTTTATTCAAGGTTTTCGTCCTGGTAAGCAAACGGCTGAATATTTGGATATGGTGCAAGAGCGTCTGACATTGCTTGGCGCGATATATGTAGCGTTTGTTTGTATTTTGCCATCTTTGATGAATATTGGTTCGACTGCTGGACAGATACTTTTCCTCTTCGGTGGAACATCGTTATTGATTGCGGTTGTGGTTGCAATGGATTTTATGTCGCAAGTGCAATCTCATATTCTCTCGAAGCAATATGAAAGCTTAATGCGGAAAGCTAATTTATCTGGATTTGGCGGGCAGTATCACCGTTAAGTGGTAACCGCTGAAAATAATTTTTTGGAGTATTCAATGAAAGTAAGTGCTTCTGTAAAAAAAATGTGCCGTAATTGTCGGATTATTCGCCGACACGGCAGTGTTCGTGTAATCTGCACTGATAAGCGTCATAAACAACGCCAAGGTTGATTATTTATTCCGATTTGTTGATATTTACAAATCAATTTAGGAGAATTTTTTATGGCTCGTATAGCCGGTATCAATATTCCAACTCAAAAACATACCTTTATTGCTTTGACGGCAATTTACGGTATTGGAGTGCCTAGAGCTCGTGCTATTTGTGCGGCTGCTGGTGTTCCAACTGATAAAAAAGTTCGTGATTTAACCGATGCTGAAGTTGATGCTTTGCGTCAAGCGGTTGGTGAATATCAAGTGGAGGGCGATTTACGCCGTAAGGTATCGATGGATATTAAACGCTTGATGGATTTGGGCTGCTACCGTGGTTTGCGTCATCGTCGCAGTCTTCCTGTGCGTGGTCAGCGCACTAAAACGAACGCGCGCACTCGTAAAGGTCCGCGTCGTCCGATTAAACGCTAATTTAGCGATTTTTTTAAGTGAGTTATTTTTATGGCTAAAACTACTGCTGGTAAACAACAGAAACAAGTAAGAAAAAAAGCAAAGCGTGTTGTTGTGGATGCTGTTGCGCATATCCACGCTTCATTTAACAATACCATTGTTACCATCACTGATGGACAAGGTAACACGCTTTCTTGGGCAACTGCCGGTGGTTCGGGTTTTCGAGGCTCGCGCAAAAGTACTCCTTTTGCAGCACAAGTCGCAGCCGAACGCGCCGCTACTGCCGCCAAAGAATATGGCGTGCAAAATGTTGATGTAAATATTAAGGGACCTGGTCCTGGGCGTGAATCAGCTGTTCGTGCATTGAATGCGAGCGGTTTCAATATTCATAGCATTACTGACATTACTCCGATTCCTCATAACGGTTGCCGTCCTCCTAAAAAACGCCGTGTGTAATTATTTTGAATAAGGAAATTTATATTTATGGCTAGATACATAGGTCCAAAATGTCGTTTGGCGCGCCGTGAGGGTGTAGATTTAGAGTTGAAATCGCGCGTTCGTGATTTGAAATCAAAATGCAATATGGACACGGCTGCTGGTCAGCACGGTGCTCGTCGTGGCAGATTGTCGGATTACGGTGGTCAGTTACGTGAAAAACAAAAAGTTAAAAGAATTTACGGTGTTTTAGAACGCCAATTCCGTATTTACTACAAAAAAGCGGCGCAACGCAAGGGTTCTACGGGCGAAAATTTGTTACAAATTTTGGAATGCCGTTTAGACAATGTTGTTTATCGTATGGGATTTGGTTCAACTCGTGCAGAAGCGCGTCAATTAGTTTCGCACGGTGCGATTGAAGTAAATGGACAGCGGGTAACGATTGCTTCTTATCAAGTGAAGGCGGAAGACATTATTTCGGTTCGTGAAAAATCTCGCTCACAAGTTCGGATACAAACATCTCTTTCTTTGGCTGAACAACACGGATTTGTTGATTGGGTTGAAGTTGATACCAAGAAAATGAGCGGTCAATTCAAGCGTATTCCAGAGCGGATTGACTTATCTCCTGACATCAATGAGTCGCTGATTGTTGAGCTTTATTCGAAATAATTGTTGAGATGGTGTTTTTGTTATGTCGTTATCCGAGTTATTAACTCCCCGTATCGTTCAAATTAAAGAAATTGCGCCGAATACTTCTCGTGTAACCTTGGAGCCGTTGGAACGCGGTTTTGGTTACACATTAGGCACGGCATTGCGTCGCGTTTTGCTTTCTTCGATTGAAGGTGCAGCAATTACCGAGTGCTCTATTACAGGTGTTCAGCACGAATATTCTGCGATTGACGGCGTAACGGAAGATGTTATTGATGTTTTGTTAAATCTGAAAGGTGTTGCGCTTTCGATGCCTACTATGGAACGGGCGCATATGACCTTGAAAGTTGAAAAAGCTGGGATTGTTTGTGCTAGTGATTTTGACTTGCCTGCTGGTGTGGAATTATTTAATCCTGATCACATCATTGCGCATTTGACCAAAGATACTGTTTTCGAGTTGTCGGTTTTGGTTGAGAAGGGCAGAGGTTACCGTGTTGTTGCGCAAAATAATGATGATGAGGAAACAGTTCAATCACAGATTTTGCGTTTAGATGCCTCGTTTAGTCCGATTCGTCGCATTAAATATGATGTTGAGCAGGCACGGGTAGAGCAACGGACAGATTTAGACAAACTGATTATCGAAATTGAAACTAACGGAACGATTGCGGCTGATGAAGCAATTCGCAGAGCGGCGACGATTCTTTATAAGCAATTGCGCGTATTTGTAAATCTTGAATCTACGGAAGAGGAAACTACCGAAGTTGTTGAAGATATCAATGTTGATCCGCGTTTTGCTCGTGCGGTAGAGGAATTAGAGCTTACCGTTCGTTCATTGAATTGTTTGCGTGCAGAAGGTATCAACACTGTTGGTGATTTAGTTCGTCGTAGTGAAGTAGATTTATTGAAGCTTGCTAATCTCGGTAAAAAATCTCTGGTTGAGATTAAGAGTGTGTTAGAGCGCGATGGTCTTTCGTTAGGAATGGATATTGATTGATGACCGTGAATTTCGCGGTTTTTTTGGAGAATTTTTATGAGACACAAATTATCGGGTCGTAAGTTCAATAGAACTTCTGCGCACCGTCAAGCGATGTTTAAGAATATGTCGGTGTCGTTGATTGAGCATGAGTTGATTAAAACGACTTTACCGAAGGCAAAGGATTTGCGTCGGGTGATTGAACCGATTATTACTCACGCGAAAAATAACGATACGGTTGCGGCTCGTCGTTTAGCTTTTGCGCGTTTGCGTGATCGTAAGGCGGTAGTCAAATTATTTGCTGAACTTGCACCGCGTTACAAAGAGCGTCCAGGTGGTTATGTTCGGATTTTGAAATGTGGTTATCGTGCAGGTGATAGTGCGCCGATGGCTTATGTTGAATTGGTGGATAGACCGCTACCGAACAATGACTAAATCTATCGAGCCCCGCGAGTAGGGGCTCTTGTTTTTCGATGCAAGAAGAAATCAAAAGCGCACCGTTAGTTTTACTAGTCAATTTAGGAACTCCTGAACGCTTGACGGTAAAGGCGGTGCGTAATTATTTGTCTGAATTTTTGTCGGATCGGCGGATTATTGATTTACCGCGTGGCTTGTGGTATTTGATTTTGCACGGCATTATTTTGCGTATTCGTCCGAAGAAGAGTTTGCGGCTTTATCAGAAAATTTGGCGAGAAGACGGTTCGCCATTGATTTATTTTTCGAAAAAGCAAGTTATTGCTTTGCGGGAATATTTCGACGGTAAAGCGGAAAATACGGACATTGACGGTAAAAATCTTGCGGTGAAGAATATTCATATTGATTATTGCTGTCGTTATGGCGCGCCGAATGTGCGAGAAAAAATTCTTGGATTTGTGAGAAATGGCGGTAAGCGGATTTTGATTATTCCGATGTATCCGCAATATTCCTCGACTACAACGGCGAGCGTTTTAGATGCGGTTTGTCGGACGATGTTTGACTTGCGTTCTGTTCCAGAGTGGCGGTTTATCCGTGATTGGCATTGTCATCCCTTATACATTTCGGCTTTGGCGGATAGTTACCGTAAATATGAAAAAGAGCACGGTAAGCCTGAAAAATTGCTTTTATCTTTTCACGGTATTCCCAAGCGTTATTGCGAAGAAGGTGATGATTACCGCGAGCAGGTTTTGGCGACGGCAAAGCTTTTACGGCAGAAGCTTAATTTTTCGGAAGATGAATTAGCGGTGATTTTTCAATCGCGATTTGGTTGGGAAGAATGGCTGAAACCTTATGCCGAAGAGGAATTAGTGCGGCTCGTGAATTCAGGTGTGAGAAAAATTGCGGTGATGTGTCCTGGATTTTCTGCGGATTGTTTAGAGACTTTGGAAGAGACGGCAATTCGCAATCGGGAAGTATTTTTATCGGCGGGCGGTAGCGAATATCACTACATTCCAGCGTTAAACGATGATAAAGCGCATATTGGTTTGCTTGCGGATTTGATTAGCTCGGAGCTTAAAAATTGGGAAAAATAACGGTGCAAAGACGCAAGCCTTCGATTTTGATTACGGGCTGTTCTTCGGGAGTTGGTTACGCTGCGGCGAAAGCTTTGCACGCGCGCGGTTGGTTGGTAATTGCGACCGCCAGAGAAGCGCAAGATGTCGAACGCTTAAAGCGCGAAGGTTTGAATGCGGTGCAGCTTAATTTGCAATCTTCGGATTCAATTGCGATGGCGATGGATTGGGCGTTACGGCTGACTGACGGCAAAATTGATGCCTTGTTCAATAATGCTTTTTTTGCTATTCCCGCGGCTTTGGAAGATTTATCCCGCACCGCTTTTGCCTATCAACTTGATTCCTGCCTTCTGGGAACGCACGAGCTTTCGTTGTCGGTTTTGCGAGTGATGCGTAGGCAAGGTTACGGCAAGATTATTAACGCGAGTTCGGTTTTAGCAATTGCGCCGATGCCGTATCGCGGTGCTTATATTGCGGCTAAATATGCCTTGGAAGGACTAACCGATGTTTTGCGTTTGGAGCTTCACGGTAGCGGGATATCGGTGAGCTTGCTAGAAATGGGAACGGTTCGCAGTAATTTTCGTAAAAATAGTTATGACAATTTTGCCTTGTGGATAAATGCCGATAGAAGTTTGCATAAATTAGCGTATTTGCAAATGTTGCAGAGATTGCAAAGTGAGCAATATCCGCGTTCTGCTTTGTCGGCGGAGCAAGTTGTCAAAGTTTTGATTAAGGCTTTGAATGCGAAAAATCCTCGTGCTCGCTACCGTGTTGGAGCGGCGACAAAGCTTGCGGCATTAGGAAAAAGATTTTTATCAACCGCGATGATGGATAAATTGATTTTGCGAGCTGCTCGCATTGAAAATCAGCATTACGGTCAGAAAAAATAAAAAATTTAACCACCAGCAATTTTTATTTCAAGAGAGTTTCATAAATGAATACAGAAAACAATCTTCATATTCCAGATGTGCAAGGTTCGCCTGATAAGCGCGAGTTGCCGATAACCCGAGTTGGAGTTCGTGATATTCAGTTGCCGATAAAGTTTAATGACGGTCAGACGGTGCAGCAGACGGTCGCGATGGCGGAGATGACGGTGCATTTACCGCACGACAAAAAGGGCACGCATATGTCGCGCTTTATTGAAATTCTCAATGAAACGGCGGAATTTAGTTTGGATAATTTGGGAGAAATTCATTCGAAAATGCTTAACCGTTTGTCGGCAGAAGAGGGGACGATAAATTTAGCTTTTCCGTATTTTTTAGAAAAAGCCGCTCCTGTTAGCGGTATGAAAAGTTTGATGAATTATGAAGTGCGGATTAGTTCTGATGGCGGTGCGGACGATTACGGTGTTTATGCGGAAATTACCGTGCCTGTAACGAGTCTTTGTCCTTGTTCGAAGGAAATTTCCGAATACGGTGCGCACAATCAACGCTCGCACATCATTATTAGTATTTTGTATGACAGAAATAATCCGATAACTTTGGCGGAATTAGCAGCGATTGGAGAGAACGGTGGTTCTTGTCCGATTTGGGCGACGCTCAAACGCCCAGATGAAAAATTTGTAACCGAACGGGCTTATGAAAATCCGAAGTTTGTGGAAGATATTGTCCGTGATGTTGCGATTGCTTTGAATGCGGACGATCGGATTTCTTGGTATAGCGTGTCGTCGGAAAATTTTGAGTCGATTCATAATCATTCGGCTTATGCAATTATTGAATGCGACAAGCGAGCATAGTTTTATTTTTTACGGTAAGGAATAAAAATGACCAACCGTAGTTTTGTTATCCGTCAAGGTCGAATTACCGCGCGGCAGGAGCGAGCTTTAAGCGAACTTTGGCCGCGTTTTGGGATTGATGTTGCAGAAAATGAAATGCTTGATTTCCAAAAAATCTTCCCGTCTTACCGTGAAATTGTGGTGGAAATTGGTTTCGGTAACGGTGAAAGTTTGCTGGAAATGGCGGCTAGTGCGGCGGATACGGGATTTGTTGGGATTGAAGTTTATCCGCCTGGAATTGGCAGAATTTTGTCGGAAATTGAGCTGCGCGGGATTGAAAATGTGCGGATTTTGCGCGGTGATGCGGCAGCGTTTTTTACGAATAATTTTCCAGATGAAACAATTGACCGTGTGCAAGTGTATTTTCCTGATCCTTGGCATAAATTACGGCATCACAAACGGCGTTTGTTGCAGCAGGAATTTTGCGATAAATTGTGGAAAAAAATAAAGAAAAACGGCTATTTACACATCGCGACTGACTGGCAAAATTATGCGGAAAGTATTCGTGATTTTTTACTTCCTGACGCAAAATGGAAAAATCTCGGTAACAGTGAAGGTTTTATCGATAAACCAGAATTTCGTCCTCTAACAAAATTTGAGCAAAGAGGTATAAAAAAAGGACACGGTGTCTGGGATTTGCTCTATCAAAAGCTGTGATTTTTTTACTATAGTCGTTCCATTTCAAAATAATACTTCGTTAGCTTCGCCTCGCCGTATTCTAGATACTGTCTTCGGCTAGCTGCCCTGTCTTATTTTGAACTGAAACGACTATAGAACAGTAGTAAAAATATAAACTACTCATTTTTTTAATATTCTTTGGAAAAAGAAATGCATACCGCTGAATTTTTAAGTTTCTTTTATCAAGCCGCACCGTATATTCACGCGCATCGCGGTAAAACTTTTGTAATTCATTTTGATGCTGATTTTGCCGATTCTTATTTAGAAAATATTCTGCAAGATTGTGCAATTTTGCAAAGTTTAGGAATAAAGCTGATTTTAATTCACGGTATTCGAGCGGAAATTGATAGAAATTTAGCAAAGGGTGGAATTATTTCTCATTTTTCGAATGATAAGAGGATAACTAGTAAGGAAATGATTCCCGAAATTTTGAACGCGGCGGGAAGCGTCAGGCTCAAAATTGAGGCGGTTTTGTCGATGAATATTGTCAATTCACCGATGCAAGACGCGGAAGTAAAAATCGCAGGTGGAAATTACATTACCGCTCGTCCTTTGGGGGTGATCGGCGGTTGTGATTTTGGTTATACGGGAGAAATTCGCAAAATCAATGAATTCGCGATTAAATCCGCTTTGTCTGATGATGAAATTGTTTTGATTTCACCGATTGGTTACGCTCCGACGGGCGAGATTTTTAATCTTGATAGCGAAGAAGTTGCTAGCACAATTGCCGCTGAACTGGCAGCCGACAAGCTGATTTATCTCTGCGAAGGAATAGCAAATTTACGGGCAAGCGAACGCTTACATCAACTGACTCCTGATTTAGCTAAGAAAAAAGAAGTGGAAAATTCGGGAATTCGTCGCAGAATGCGGGCAGCAGCGAGTGCTTGCGAGGCGGGAATTGCACGGGTGCATTTGGTGGAAAAAGATAATCAAGGTGCGCTTTTGCAGGAGCTTTTTACTCGCGACGGTGCGGGAATAATGATAACTGCGGAGTTATACGATATCTTGCGTCCTGCGACAATTGATGACATAAATCATATTATTGCTTTAATTCGTCCGTTAGAAGCAAACGGTACCCTGATACCGCGCAGCCGTGAAATCTTGGAAGCGGATATCGATAAGTTTTATGTGCTAATTCGCGACGGTAGCATTATTGCCTGCGTTGCGCTTTATCCTTATGTAGAAGAGAAAACGGCGGAGCTTGCTTGTTTGGCGGTTGCACCTGAATACCGTAAGCATCGGCGGGCGGATTTTCTACTCGAACAATTGTCGCAAATTGCACGACAAAAAGGTATGGAAAGTTTATTTTTACTCACCACGCAAACCGCACAATGGTTTGAAGCGCGCGGATTTTCACGGATTGAAATCGAAGAATTACCCGAGAAAAAACGCGCGAAATATAACCGTGAGCGCAATTCACGGGCATACCGTAAATTTTTGTAAATTTTGCTGAAATATAACTAGGAGATGATATGAACGCTAATACGACGGTTAAATTGCAAGAAAAATGCGATAAGGGTGAAAAAATCATAATGCTGACTTGCTATGACTATTGCACGGCGAAAAATATGGACGCGGCAGGAGTTGATGTGCTTTTAGTCGGTGATTCGCTTGGTCAGGTGATGCTTGGTTATGAAAGCCCCGTGCAAGTTACGATGGAAGATATGATTCATCATTGCAAGGCGGTGGCGCGGGGTGCGGAAAAAGCGATGGTGCTTTGCGATATGCCGTTTTTGTCCGTGCAAACTAATACAGATGATGCAATTCGTAATGCAGGTCGCTTAATTCAAGAGGGCGGTGCAGAGGCGGTAAAAATCGAAGGTTCGCTTTATGTCGCCGACAAAATCGCGGCGATTGTTAGAGCGCAAATTCCCGTTTGTGCGCATATTGGTTTAACGCCGCAGTCGGTTTTGGCATTCGGCGGTTTCAAAACTCAAGGCAAAACTTTGCAAAGAGCCCGCGAAATTATTGATGATGCTTTGCGGATTGAAGATGCGGGCGCGTTTATGGTGGTGTTGGAGGCAATTCCTGCGGAACTTGCGGAAATTATTAGCGATAAATTGACAATTCCGACGATTGGTATCGGTGCGGGAAATAAATGCGACGGTCAAGTTTTAGTTTGGCAAGATATGCTGAATATGTTTCCTGATTACCGTCCGAAATTTGTAAAAATATTCGGTGATTGCGGTTTAGAAATGCAAAACGGGGTAAAAAAATATCGCGAAGAGGTGGAAAAAGGAATATTTCCAGCCCCAGAACATTCTTATCAATTAGCAAAAGAAATAGTTGAAGAACTATAGTCGTTTCAATTCAAAATAAGACAAGGCAGTAAGCCGAAGACAGTATGCCTAATACGGCGAGGCGAAGCTAACGCAGTATTATTTTGAAGTGGAACGACTATAAAAAACAAATTGCATAAAGGGTATCTAAATGCTAGAAGTTAAAAATATTGCCGAATTAAAGCAAAAGATTAAAGACTTAAAGGCGGAAAATAAAACTATCGGTTTAGTGCCGACGATGGGTTTTTTGCACGAAGGACACGGTTCTTTAATTAAACGGGCAAGAGCGGAAAATGATATTGTCGTAGTCAGTGTTTTCGTTAATCCTAAACAGTTTGCCGCTAATGAAGATTTGTCGAATTATCCCCGTGATTTGACAAAAGATAGTGCTTATTGCCGTGAATTAAATGCCGATATTTTGTTTATTCCTGATGCGGATGAAATATACCCTGCAGGTTTTAATAGTTTTGCCGATGTTTATCAACTTGGCGATAACTTATGCGGAATAAAAAGAGCGGGGCATTTTCGAGGAGTTTGCACGGTAATTGTTAAATTATTTAATTTAATTAAGCCGAACAGGGCATATTTTGGTCAAAAAGATGCGCAGCAACTTGCCATAATTAAAAGAATTACCGCGGATTTTAATTTTGATGTGGAAGTTATCGGTTGTCCGATTGTCAGAGAGGCGGACGGTTTGGCAAAAAGTTCCCGTAATTTTTACCTAAACAGTGAAGAGCGAAAAGCTGCCACAATAATCAATAAAGCAATGCAAACAGGGCAGAAAATAATTGCTGATGGTGAAAAAAATACCGCGGTAGTCCTAGAAAAAATCCGCGCAATAATAGAGAGCGAAAAACTTGCCAGAATTGATTATTTGCAAGCGGTGGATTTGGAAAATATGCAGGATATCGCTAGCGTGAAAAATAATACGCTTTTTGCTACCGCGGTTTTTGTCGGTAAAGCTCGCTTGTTGGATAATTTTTTAATCGAAAATATTGATTAAAAGTTGATTGGAAAAAAATATGTTTATTGAAGTGTTAAAGGGCAAAATTCACCGCGCAACGGTAACCGAGGCGAATTTGAATTATGTCGGCAGCATTACCATCGATGAAACTTTGATGGAAGCCGCTGGGATGCGCGAATATGAAAAAGTGCAGGTGGTTGATATCGATAACGGTGCAAGACTGGAAACTTATATCATTAAGGGAGCGCGAAATAGCGGAGTTATTTGCTTAAACGGTGCGGCGGCAAGGCTGGTTCAAGTGGGCGATAAGGTGATAATTATGGCTTATGCTTTTATTGATAATAATGAATATATCGAGCCGAAAATAGTAGTGGTTAATGCAGAAAATAAAGTGCAAAATACTGCTAACAGTGAAAAAGAAAAAGAAAGATATCAATAATTTTTAATTTATAAATAAAGCCGTATGACGAATTTTATTTGCATATTTATCGGAATAATCCTCGGATTTAGATTCGGTTTTGTAGGTGCCGTTTTGGGAGGAATTGTCGGTAATTATTTGGCGGAAGTGCTAGGAGATGTTTTTCGAGGTGCTGGCAGTTCCGCGGAGAAAATTCGTTCAAATATTTTCGGTGTTACTGGCGAAAAAAAGAGATTTACGGTAAATTTCGAATTAAATCGGCAAAGTTTTTACACTCTTTGCCTTTTTTCGATTTTAGGTCATATTGCCAAATCAAAAGGTCGAGTAAGTAAAGATGATATAGCTTTTGCGGAATTTTTAATGCGTGATTTTAACTATTCCGCGAACTTGAAAAAAATCGCCAAAGAGGCTTTTAGAACGGGAAAGATAGAAGATTTTCCATACGCAAAAGTTTTGCAGGAATTTAACCGTGTGTTCGGTTCAAATAAATTATTACTCAACGGTTTTCTGCAAATTCAAATGCGGGCAGCATTGTTAGACGGCGTAATGGAAGCAAATGAAAAAACTATTCTGCTTAATATTGCAAGTATTTTTCACATCGACTTGCGAGTTTTTGAAGAAATTTTGTCGCAGGAACAAGCGCGTTTTAGATTTAATCAAAATTGGGAAAAAGCCAGCGAAAAGGCTAGACAGTGGCAAAATTATCATCAGCAAAAAAACTCTTATCAGCAGAGAAATCATTACCAAAATCATCATAAGAGTAGAGAAAAATATCAACAAGATTTCAATTCAACTTATTCCAAAACTAACCGTTTAGATGATGCTTTTAAGGTTATTGGCATCGCTAGAACCGATGATTTCAAAGTAGTAAAAAAAGCATATAGCAAGCAGGTTAATAAAAATCACCCCGATAAATTGGCAGGAAAAAATCTACCGAAAGAAGAAATCGAACTTGCAAATAAAAAAATGAAAGAAATTCAAGAAGCTTATAAATATATTTGTGAATATTACGGTTGGAAATAGGGGCGGAAAATGTTGATTATTACTGGAATGTCAGGAGCGGGAAAGTCAATTGCACTCAATTTTTTAGAGGATTTTGGTTATTACTGTATTGATAACTTACCAGTAATATTATTAGATGATTTTGTCGAAAAAATTGTAAAAAAAACGGAAAGAAAAATTGCCGTTGCAATTGATGTGAGAAGTTCAGAAAACATTGCCGTAATAGAAGAAAAAATTCGAAAAATAAAAGAAAAAATTGATTTACAAATAATCTTTTTAACTGCTAAACAAGAAGTTTTGGTGCAAAGATTTAATGAAACTCGCCGTCCTCATCCTTTGCATAATTGGCAGCTGAAAAATCAAAATGTTTTGTCCTTCATTGAACAAGAAAAAAATGAATTAGGAGCGTTGAATAATTTAGCGGATATTTTGATTGACACTTCGTTTTTTAGTGCAATGGATTTAAGAGAAAAATTATCCAAACTGCTTGACATTCAAGCTAAATCATTTATTTTCCTGCAATCTTTTGGTTTTAAGCAAGGTGTGCCTGTTAATGCAGATTTTGTTTTTGATACGCGCTGTTTGCCAAATCCCTATTGGGAGAAAAATATTCGTCATTTCAGCGGTCGGCAAAAACAGATAATAGAGTGGTTAGAAAAGCATAAGAGTGTAGAAATTTTTATTAGAAATTTAGCGCAATATTTAGAAAATACTTTGCCAGAATTTTTGCAGCAATCGAAACAACGAGCTTATGTTAATATTTGCATCGGTTGCACTGGGGGACAGCATCGCAGTGTTTATGTGGTTGAACAATTACATAAAATCTTATCACCGCAATTTGAATTGAATGTTGAACACCGTGATGTTGTTGATTATGTTGTTTAGTTTATGTTTAATCTATTGTTTTTACTTATTGGAGACCATAAATAATGGAAAAAATAGATAATTATTTTGGTATAACAGAGCAGAATTCTAGCTTTAAGATAGAAATAATTGCTGGAATTACTACTTTTTTAACGATGGCTTATATCGTTTTGCTCGCACCTGATACTTTGTCGGTAACGGGAATGGATAAGGGGGCGGTTTTTACGGCAACTTGTTTGATTTCCGCGATATCTTGTTTCATTATGGGAATTTATGCGAAATTGCCCGTTGCGTTAGCACCTGGTGTTTCATTGTTATACTTTTTTGCATATTCTGTCTGCGGTAATATGGACAAAAGTTGGGAAGTTGCTTTGGGTTGTGTTTTTGTATCGGGGATTATTTTCTTACTGATTAGCTTGTTCAAAATTCGCGAATGGATTATTGACAACATTCCGCACAATTTGAAAAAGGCGATTGCCGCGGGTCTTGGTGGTTTTATCTTATTTATCGGTTTGCAAAAAGCTGGTTTGATTGTTAATTCGGAAGGCACTTTGGTGCAAATCGGTGATTTTTCCGAATACAAAACCTTTATGGCAATTTTCTGCTTTCTTTTGATAATGATGTTGCAGCAGCTGCATATTACTGGCGGAATTGTGATTGCAATGTTGGTGATTACCGTCGGAGCAATAATCACAGGGCATACTGAACTTCCTGCGGGAATTGTTTCTGCACCACCTTCTGTTGAACCGATTTTGTTCAAAATGGACTGGGCAGCGGCGTTGGATATTTCGATGCTGACAATTGTTTTTGCATTTTTATTTGTAGATTTATTTGACACCGCGGGCACATTGATTACGGTTACCGACCGTGCTGGTTTGGTGAAAGATAAAAAAATTCCGCGCTTAAAACAAGCTTTGATTTCTGATAGTGCGGCGACGGTTTTAGGTTCGATGTTTGGTGTTTCATCAACTACAAGTTATGTTGAAAGTGCATCTGGTATTGCAGCAGGCGGTAGAACGGGTTTAGTTGCGGTTGCAACTGGAGTTTGCTTTTTGCTGATTTTGTTCTTTTCACCGATTGCGCAAATTGTTCCGCCAGAAGCTACGGCTGGTGCTTTGATTTATGTCGGTATTTTGATGCTTTCCGCTCTTGGTGAAATTGATTGGACGGATATCACAGAATATGCCCCAGCACTGCTTACGGTATTCGGTATCACTCTTTCATATTCAATTGCTGACGGTATTGCGATTGGTTTTATTTCATATGCTTTAATTAAATGCTTATGCGATAAAGCATCGGAAGTATCGATTGGTGTTTGGGTGATTGCAGGATTGTTATTGCTACGAATATTTTTAGTAATGCTGGCTTAATAATTATTCACTGAAAATAATCTCAAAGGCTTGCTTTTGGGATTATTCTTTTTATTACTTATTCGGATAACTTATGCGACTTTTAGAGAAACCAAAAAAGCAGTCTTTATCATTCATCACGCTTTGTATTAAGGAAGGTTTTAGCTTGTTTAATTCCGAGCGGCAATTTTGGCTGATGACAAGCTCCTGTTGCTGTGGAATTTTTCTACTCTCAACGATTTTATTTGTAACTGTTTTTAGTGTTTCGCTGATAACGATGTTCTTATTAACCGTCTTGCAGTTTGCTTTGGCGGGATTATTATTTTCTTATTTTGCCGATGAGTGTTGCGGTAAAAAAATGGAGCTTTCTCATTTACCGAACCATCTCTTGCGTTATTTTAAGGACAGTAATTTTTGGCTCTTTGTGGTATTTTTCTTTTGCGTAAAGTTGTTGATAACGCAATTATTGATGATGACAATTGCCGATATTCCGCAAAATATTGACCCTTCGAATATAACAAAAGAGGAATTGATAAAAATAAATATAGAAACCTTAAAAATCTCTGGAATATCTTTGATTTTTGAATACTATTTTTTCTGGTCGGTTGTTCCCTTGATGAGTATTTTGCCGCAGGAAAAGGTTTTTATTTTGATGCGCAGAACTTGGCATTCAGGCAGAATTAACATCATTAGTTCAGCAGGATTATTTTTATTTTTAATTGGAATGTTAATTCTTGGTTTTGAAATTGCCTCCTTGCTGGCAAAAATCTTACCTCTTTTAGGTCTTTTAGGATTTTTATTATTCATTTCTGCTTATCTTCCATTTGCGGCGGCGATAGTTTTCCGTGCGGTGCGGCATATTTATATTGAATAACGATTACGGACAGGAGTTTTTTATGCAAGTTGTCAAACTGGTTAATGCGGACAATTGTCAAATGCTTCCTATACCAAAAGATTTTGAATTTGATAGTCAAGAGGTTGTGATTGAACGATGTAGCGACGGTGTTTTGTTACGACCGAAAAGCGATAAGTTTGGGCAATTGCCGCAAGCGCGAAAAAGCGGTAATCTTGGAGAATTGTTGCAACAAGCATTAGAAGGTTTTGATGATGATTTCAAAATTGAACGAGAACCACAAGCTGAACAGATAAGAGAAGATATTTATTAAATAGAACAAAAATATGAACAAAGACATTGCCTTAATTGCTGATTGTGGTGCGACGAATGCAAGGTTTGCGCTTTTAAATTTGCATAGCGGTGAAATATTTAATCCGCTTGTGTTGCAATGTCGTGATTTTGCGGATTTAGCGGCGGCTTGTGCTGAGTATTTAGATTGCTGTGAAGATAAAAATATTGCCAATGCCGCGATTGCAATTGCCAATCCCTTGCTTAGTGAGGAAATTAAGTTAGAAAATAATCACTGGCATTTTTCCCGTAATTCGGTGCGAGTGAAACTTAATCTTGAAAATCTTTTTTTTATCAATGATTTTGCCGCGCAAGCTTTGGCTATTTCGCATATTTCCGAGCAGGATAAATTATTACTTCACGGTGATATGACAACGGCGGAAGATTTACCGCAAGCCGTATTGGGGCCAGGAACGGGTTTAGGTTTGGCAATTTTGCATCAAACTGCTGGAAAGACGCGGGTAATTGCTACCGAAGGCGGACATCATAGTTTTTCACCGCAAAATGAGGAAGAAATTGCAATTTTGCGTTTTGCCCGTGAAGAATTAGGACGCAGGCGCATTACAAATGAAGATTTTCTCTCGGGTAAAGGTATTGAATTGTTATACAAAGCCGAGCTTTTCTCACAAAAATTACCGCAGAATTCTCTAACGGCAGCCGAAATTACGACAAATGCCTTACAAGGTGATGCGTTTGCAATTATGGTTTTACAGCGATTTTGCGGTTTGCTAGGCAGTTTTGCGGCGGATACGGCACTTGCAACTGGCACGCGCGGCGGAATTTATCTCTGCGGTGGAATTTTGCCGCGCATCGAAAAGATTTTGAAAAAAAGTGAATTTTGTGCTCGTTTTGATGCCGCGGACGGAAATATCGCGCAATATTTACAGCCAATTCCGATTTATTTAGTCCGTAATAATCTTTCTGGTCTGATTGGTGCGGCGGAATTTATGCTGGAAAAATATGCGGCGATGAAGCTTAATCAAAATTCATAACGGCATTTATAGTCGTTTCAATTCAAAATAAGACAAGGCAGCAAGCCGAAGACAGTATCCAGAATACGGCGAGGCGCAGCTAACGCAGTATTATTTTGAAGTGGAACGACTATACAACGCAATAGCTGTGTTTTTCCGCCAAAATAACCGTAAATTATGAAATTTTTGTAAAAAAATCGGTTTTTTTTTTTTTTTTCTGCTGTTACACTGATTTGCGCATTCATTGCAAGGTTTAATTCAAAATTCATTAAAAGGATAATTTATGACGGATATAGAAAATCCATATTCCGCACCGCAGGGAAATACGGAAAGTACTCAGCACTATGACGGAAATTTAATAACTCCAAAATCATTAAAGCTTTTGAAATCAGCAGGAAGATGGTCGATGTTTTTATTTATCGTGCATCTTTTTAGTCTGATATTTCTTCCATTTATTACGATTGCTTTATTAGCATCAAAGGATGGTTTCAGTAATGGCGTTGGCTCTTTTATTTCTTTTCTAATCAGTATTTTTCTGGTTGTATTTTTTTGGCAATATTCCAGAGCTTGCAAGAAAATGCAAACAATCCAGGATTTAGAAACTCTTGCCCGTGTTTTTAATAAACATACTGCTGTGCTAAAAGTATGGGGATTGTCATTTTTATTGACGGCTGGTTTTGTGATTATTCTTATTGTCGTTGTGAGTTTTATGTTTGCGAACGGGAGATAAATTGTGGAATTCAGAAAACATTTAGCTAAAGCTGCGTTTTGGTCAAGAGTGTGTTCTTGGCTTTGGGGGGCTATTTTTTGCTGCTTCATTTCTTGTTTTTCTTGGAACTGTTTTAGCCGCCTTGTCGGGAGGAAAAATAGCTAAAGAATTCTATGAGAGTGATTCCACAGGTATGTATGCAGCAATTATTGGTGTATTTATTTTGCTAGTTATTCTTTATTACATTTATGCATGTTTTCGAAAATATGCCAAAGAATGCGATCGTGGAATAGAAAATTTTTCAGCTCAGCAAATAGAACAAATACTTTTGCGGCAAGTAAGAATTATTAGATTGTATGGTTTGTATAAATTGGCTTATGTTCTCTTTTTTGTCATTTTCTTTTTAATTGGATTTTTTGGATTTTTAGCAACAAGATAAAAATAAAAAACCCCGTATTAAGACGGGGTTTTTATTGTTTTCAAAAGATTTATTCAATTGAAATTAGTTTTCCGCATTTTGAATTTCGTCGATGATTTGGAAAACTCTTTGCATCAACTGAGCAGTGCTCTCAGCACTTTTTTCATCAGGAAGAACTAATTCACCGCTCTGATTCCAGAATTTAGTTTCGCCACGCACGAATTCACCGCCTTGGAGTACAAATCGAGCATAAGCTTGACCGTCAGTGCGGTAGAGAGTTAAATCGTTGCGACCTTCTGGGCTTTCCACGAGGTATCCGAGGATTGTCGCGCCATCGTCGTAATAGAAAACTTGCGAGCGTGTATCAACTTGTGCGATTAACTTACCGTTTTTGTAATGCGCTTGCATTGTGAGTGGATTTGATTCTTCATCGAGGATTAAAGCACTAGTCAAAATTCCTTTACGGTTATACCAAGCAACTAAACCTTGATTTTCGCTCACCGAGAAATCTTCCACATTTCCGTCTTTGCGCACGAGGAATTTATTAGTTTGCGGAGTTTTGGTGTCTTGATAAAAATCTTGTGCGACGAGCAAACCGTTTTCATCTTTACCTAAAACTTGACGGTAATAACCTTTTTCATCTGCTTTATCGGTTAATTTTCCTTCGGCAGAGAAATACAAAGTTTTCGGCTCTTTATCGGCGGTGAATTTGAATTCGTCTTTGTAATCTTGTGCTTTTTTGGTGATGAGTTTTTCGCTGAATTCTGGTTTAGGAATGCCTAAATCTTGCGTAGTTGGAACTAAATTTTCCGCTTCTTCTGTATTGGTAACGGCTTTTTGTTCAGGTGCTTGTTCAACTTTTTCTACTTCTGCGGCTTGTTCAGTTTTTTCTACCGCCTCGGTTTTTGGCGCAGTTTCCGTATTCGGCATTTGGTTTGGCACTGTTTCCTTGGCAGGCGCGATATTTTCTGCTGGCTGTTCTGCTGGCACATTTTCAGGATTTTTAATTGCCTCAATTGCCTCGGCGGCTTCTACCGCGGTTTCGGTGCTTTTTACCGCGACCACGATATCGGCAGCTTCTTCTGCGGTTTTAGTTTCTTTGATTGCTTTGATAACTTTTTCGGCAGCTTCTTGATTTTCTATTTCACCTTTGTTTTTGAAAATTGATCTTGGTGGACGACTAGTGTCAATTTCGTTAGATTTTTTGGGATTGATATCGGTTTTGGAAGGAGCTTCTTGGGTGGAAGGAAGTTGTAATTCTTCTTGGGTGGCGTTGATGGTTGGTTCGCCTTTTTCGATTTTTGCTTGAATTTCAGCTTCTTCTTGAGGATTTGCTTGTTGGGCGGGTTCGGTATTTTCCTGATTTTGAGCTTGCACGCTTAAAGCGACCGCGCCTAAAAGAAGCATTGCTAAAAGTTTTTTCTGCATAGTTTTGTCTCCGTTAATTAAAAAGTAAAAAACGCTTGAAAAATGTGCTTTTTTTAGCGAATTTCAAGCTATGACCGTTGATTTTATTTGCAATTTTGTCCGTTATTCATTCAAAGGGATTGACAAATATCGCGGAATGAAAGTTTTTTTCGATTATTTCTCGTGTATCCGAGTTTTCTTCAAAGAGCAATTTCAGATTTGGACCTGCATCGATAGTGAAAAATATTTCCGCAGCACTTTCCCGTAAATCCCAAACTTTCCGCATTGCCGTGATAGTTTCGGATTGTAGATAGAGCAAACTTGGTCGTGCGGCGAGCATTGCCGCGTGCATAGCAAGAGCGTTTTCTTCGGCGAGTTGGAGGAGTTTTCGGAGATTACCGTTAGTTATTGCCGCTTCGATTTTGGTCAGTTCCAGCTCGGCGGTTTCAATCCAAGCTGAAAAATACGGTGAAGTGCGGGCGGTATGAATCATTGCGTCGCGGCTAGGATTTTTTTTCGCTTTGTCATCGATTTTGACTAGTGCTAGACGAAGTTTGCGGCTTGGAGAATTTTCTGAAATGTCGAGTAGTTCGGCGTAAGAGTCCGTTCCGTCGTTTTTTTCGCCGCGCTTCCATTTCACAAACCCTTGCCAAAACGAACGAGCCGCTGAACCGCTACCGATACGGGCAATTGCGGAAAGCGTGTTGCTCTCTAAATCTAAATTCCAAAAATCATTTGCAGCGAGCGTGAGTGCGGCAAATCCTGATGCACTTGATGCCAAGCCTGCGGCGGTCGGAATATTGTTTTCGGTGATGACTTCAATTGCAGTGTTTCCAAGGTTTGCGCGGAAATAATCCAAAAAATTGATAACTTTTGCCGCAAATGGTTTATCTAACGGTATTTCTTCACCGTTTAACACAACACGGTCGCGGCTACTTTTTTGCAAAGTAGTGCTCGTGCCGAGACCGCCAAGAGAAATAGAAATGCTGGAATTGCAGGGAAGATTTAATTCCACATCGCGTTTTCCCCAATATTTCGCAAGCGCGATATTGCTAGGAGCAAATGCCGTTGCTTCATCGCGAGGGGAATTGCCTTTGCCTTGTAGAACTTGACGGAAGAATTCTTGTTTATTCATAAATATTGTGTTTCCTGATTTTTTGTAGGGCGTATCTAAAAATTCATTTTTTACCGCTCTCCGAAAAAAAAAGAGAGGGGCTTGTGGGGCGGCTGCCCCACTCCCCGCTTTTTTGAATTTGCAAATCAACCGTCAAATATCAATTTTTAGACAAACCCTGTAATTCTTCTTGCAATTTTTCCGCGTCAATGATTTGCACTTCTAGTTCGCGGGCTTTGTCGAGTTTGCTGCCAGCTTTTTCGCCTGCGATTAGAAAATCCGTATTTTTAGAAACCGACGCGCTTACTTTCGCACCAAAACCGCGCAGGATTTCTGCGAGTTCTTCACGGGAAAAATCGGCAAAACTGCCCGTAATAACCACTTTCTTACCGCTAAATATTGAATTCAGCGTCTTTTTGACTTCGACTTCTTCTAAAACTATTCCGAGTTTGAGTAAATCGGCAATTACCGCGAGATTTTCTTGGTCGCTAAAAAAGCTTTTGAGATATTTCGCGCTTTCTGCACCGATACCGTCAATGCTCAAAAATTCCTCTTCGCTAGCAGTCAAAATTTTCTCGATGGAGCTGAATTGTTCCGCAAGCGCACGGGCATTTACCGCACCGATTTCACGGATACCGAGCGCATAAATAAACCGCGGCAGAGTGCAAAACCGTGCTTTTTCAATGGCAGCGACGAGGTTTTCGGCGGATTTTTGCCCAAGACGCGGTAATTGTTTCCAATCTTCGACTGTTAGGCGAAAGATATCGGCGGGAGTTTGGAGTTTGCCGAGCTCGACTGCATCTTCGATGATTTTTTCGCCTAAACCTTGAATATCCAAGGCAGCACGCGAAGCAAAATGAATTAAGGAAGCGGTTCTTTGCGCACGGCAATGCAAACCACCAGAGCAACGGATAACCGCGCTTTCGTCCTGAATTACCGCACTATTACAAACTGGGCATCGCTCGGGCATCTGAAATTTGCGCGCATCGGCGGGGCGTTTTTCGGGAATAGTTTTGACGATTTCGGGGATTACATCTCCTGCGCGGCGCAGAAAAACAAAATCGCCGATGTGAATATCTTTGCGAGCGATTTCCAAAGCGTTATGCAATGTCGCGTTTGAGACCGTAACGCCTGCAATTTCGACGGGTTCGAGCCGCGCAACAGGAGTGAGTGCGCCCGTTCTACCAACTTGAATATCAATATCCAAAATCCGAGTGCTCACTTCAATTGCGGGAAATTTCCAAGCGATAGCCCAACGCGGTGCGCGGCTGATAAATCCAGCTTGTTTTTGCAAGGCAAATTCATCAACTTTGAACACCACACCGTCGATATCAAACGGTAATTCATTGCGGATTTTTCCGAGATTAGTCATAAATTCAATTGCCGCATCAAGTCCGTTAATTTGTTTTTGTAAGTCGCAAATAGGAATATTGAAAGCGCGGTAAAGGTTGAGAAGTTCGGAATAATTTTCTGGAAGAGTGAAGTTTTGATAAGAACCGATGCCGTAAGCAAAAAAGGATAAATTGCGCTTGCGGGTGATTTCGGGATTGAGTTGCCTCAAACTTCCTGCCGCTGCATTGCGGGGATTAGCGAAAAGTTTGCCGCTTGATTTGGCATTGAGTTCGGCGAAAGCTTTTTTCGTCATAAAAATTTCGCCGCGGATATCGATTGAATCGGGCGGATTTCCCGTTAATTGTTTGGGAATATCGGTAATTTCACGGACATTTGCCGTTACATCTTCACCGTTTTGACCGTCGCCGCGAGTAGCCGCCGCCGTGAGTTTTCCGTATTCATAACGCAGATTTACCGCTAGACCGTCAAATTTTGGTTCGGCAGAAAGGGTAAGTTCGCTGTTTTCAGGAAGTTCAAGGCGCGTCGTGAGTTTTTGATAAAAATCGCGGAATTCAGCTTCATTAAAAACATTGTCAAGCGAGAGCATCGGCGGATTGTGGGTAATTTGCGCGAATTTCTTAACCGCTTTGCCGCCAACTTTACGGCTCGGGGAATTTTGGGGAATATTTCCGCCAGTGCTTGCAATTTTTGCTTCTAAATCTTTGAGATTACGCAGCAGCGCGTCATATTCGCTATCGGAAATTACGGGATTATCGAGTTCGTAATAAGCCTGATTGTGCTTTTCTATTTCTTTGCGAAGAGTTTCTACTTGCGCGTCTAAATCTTGCGTATTACCGTCAGTAGAAAAGAGAGAAATTTGCTTTGTATCCATATTTATCCTGCTAATTTATTGATTTGCTTGAAAACTCTTCTTAATGCCAAAACCGCGAATATTCCAAGTCCCAAAGCACAGCCAATCCAGAGACCGATAATCCCGTAATTAAAGCCGTAAGCGAAAACCAAACCGACAGGCAGACCAATAATCCAATAACCGAAAACCGCAAAACGCATCAAAATCGCGGTATCAGCAAGACCGCGCAAAATCCCAGAAGAAGCAACTTGCACACCGTCCAAAATCTGAAAAACACAAGCAACCAGCATTATTTTTGCCGCCAAGACAATAATTACGGTATCTGCGGTGTAAATCGTGGCAATTTCTTTCCGAAATAGGAAATTCATCAGGGCGGCAAACGACATAAATCCCGCGCTAAGTAACAATCCGCCAATTGCGCGATTTTTTACCGCCTGATAATTTTTCTGTCCGAAAGCGTGTGCAACACGAATAGTGAGCGCGGAAGAAATACCGAGCGGCACCATAAAAATTATTGAAATGAAATTCACCGCAATTTGATTTGCCGAAGTTATTTCCGCAGTCTCACGGCTCGCCATAATCCCGATAAAGGAAAACATTCCCGCTTCCAGAACAATCGCAATACCAATCGGCAAACCGAGAAGCAAAAAACGCAAGCAAGCGCGGCGGTCGAAAATAAACGGTGCGTGGAAAAGGCGGTAAATCTTCCATTTCGGGGATTTGGCAAGCAGAGCAAATAAAACTATGGCGTAGAGCAGATAACAAATTCCCGTTGCAATCGCCATTCCTGCCGCTTCTAAATCGGTGAAAGATAAAAAAATCCAGTTGCCGAGGATATTTACGGGGAGTAGGGCGGTCATCAAAATATTGACGGTGCGCGGATATGCCATTCCTTGTAAAAACGCACCGCCAATAGATGCAAACATCAAAATTCCTGCGGGAATTGCCAAAATCAAAAGATAGTTTTTGCATTCCGCGGCAATTTCAGGTTTTGTGCCGAAAAGTGGCGGTAAAAACGCTGCGAGATAAATCAAAAATGCACACAAAACCGCAATTGCGGTAAAAATGAATAAGCCCTGATGAAAGCAAAAACGCAAATTTGCACGGTCGTCCGCTCCGTTATAACGGGAAAATTGTGCGGCAAAACCAATCGCAATACCGTTAAAAAGTAAGTAAATCAAAGCAAATAATTGCGAGGCAAGCGACACTGCCGCGAGCGTCAGCGAGTTATGCCGCCCCGCCATCACCGTATCAACTACCGCCTGCGAATAACCTAAAAGTTGCGCATAAATCATCGGTAGAGCAAGTTGAATTGTGGGAAGAAGTTCTTTGCGCATAAAAATAAAATTTAACCGTCAAATCGAAAATTATAAAAATTGATACATTCACAAAAATGAGTAATCAAACTAATTACAGCGTAAAAATCGCGGATAGAAGAATTTATATTTCCAGCGGAGAAACTTTATTGGAAGCAATGGAAAATGCGGATATTCCTTGTGAATACCAATGCCGTCAAGGTTATTGCGGACATTGCCGAATGCGGCTGGTGCAGGGAAAATATTCTTACCGCGACACTCCTCTTGCATATATTCGTGATGGAGAAATTTTGCCCTGTTTAGCGCAAATAGAAGCAGATATGGAAATTGCAAAAGTTACGGAATAGTTTTTTATATAAATTTGAATAAGTATTAAAGGAATATAGATGAAAAAAATAATCTTCGATACCGAAACCACAGGTATGTTCCGAGGAGATAGAAATGATGTCGCGAAAGGTCATTACATTGTCGAACTCGGTGCGATAAAAATTCAAGATCGCCGTCCGACTGGTGAGGAATTGCATCTTTTCTTCAAACCGAAAATCAAAATGGACGAGGAAGTTATCCGTATTCACCAAATTACCAATGAATTTTTAGCTGACAAACCGACTTTCGCCGAACAACTCAGCATAATTGAAGCGTTTTTTAACGACCCCGAAGTTGATGAAATCATCGCGCACAATATTGCTTTCGACCAATGTTTTATGAATACGGAATTAAAGCGCGCTAAATCGAAATTAAAACTCATCGAGCCGCGTTTTGTTATTACCGATAGCCTAAAAATCGCCCGCGCTAATCTCAAAGACATCAAGAAACATAACCTCGATGCACTTTGTAAGTATTACAACATCGATACAAGTGAGCGGGAAACGGAAGGACACGGTGCATTACTAGATAGCAAATTACTACTAAAAGTGTGGCTGAAATTAACGGGCGGACAACATAATCTCTTTGCTGAAAATCAAGTTGAAAATACAAGTGAAAAAAGACTTGAAGAACCTGAAAATAATGCTTCTTCCCAAGCTAAAAATAAAGATGAGGAGTTAGACCAAGCCGCTGAAAAAATTATGCTGTTGATACAAAAAAATAACAGTGGTTTTAGCTGGAAGAAAATAGAAAATAAAGCAGAAGATATTGAACTACATCAGAAAATATTGGAAAAAATAAGAGCTTGAGGGAATGTTTATTTGTTTTAGTTTTATAAAAACAAACGGCAAGAATTTTTTACCTCTTGCCGTTTTGTTTTTCTACCATTCAAACTTTTTTCTTTGATGACGGTTCGGATGATAATCTTCTTCCATAATTTATATGGAATATTTATCCGCTTCGACCAAGCATATTGTTCTTTTGATTGTATAAGCCTCCTCTGAAAGTAAAACAATAAATATGCTTGGTTAAATTTGCCAGATTTAGCGATATAGTCGTTCCATTTCAAAATAATACTGCGGGAGCTTCATCGCCGTATTCTGTATACTGTCTTTAAGCTCGCTGCCTTGTCTTATTTTGAATTGAAACGACTATAAATCTGGCTTTTTTATATAAACGCCTAAAAAGACAAAACCGACAAGTTTCCTTGTCGGTTGTGTCGCTGGGTTATGAAGTTGTTTATGGTCAGTGGATACCAGTCCTACCACGCGAGCTCCATTCTTAATAAAGAATG
>JAGBJT010000021.1 GCA_017934275.1 Cardiobacteriaceae bacterium
AAATATGGTCATACAGTATTAAATTTACCGCCTTACTCCCCAGAATTAAATCCAATAGAGAAAACTTGGGCAAATCTTAAAAAATATATACGAAGTGTGATTCATAATTACAATACAATTGAAGAGGCAATAATGAGCTATTTTGTTGTAGAATGACTATAGCCCGTGCGGCACGCACAAAAAATCCGCCGTGTAAAAACGGCGGATTTTTTAACGAAATAGATGAAAATTTATTAAAAATCAACAACTTAAAAATGTGTTGATTGAGTTTCTAATTGATTTTGCGTTTCTGTTGCGAGAGGATTTTCTTCGCTGTTTTGGGAATTGGCAGTTTCTTCTGCTTGTGGATTTTGATAATTCAGTGATAGAGGAATAGATTGAGTTTGCACGATTTGGGTTAAAAACATTTTGATTGCTTGCGCAGGAGTTAATCCATAAGACTCAATCATTTCAAAAGATTGCTTTTTAAGTTCGCTATCGAGACGGATAGAAAATGTAATACTCGGCATTTGCCCTCCTAATATTGAAATAAAAATTGCATTACAAACATATAACAAAATAGATCAGAAAAAAACAACCCAGCCGAAACTGAGTTGTTCTTGTTTGCTGATTTATGAAATTGTAGCACAAAATCAAAAATAGCGGATCATCAAATAGCCGTGAGCGATTGCGATGGTTATCAACATAATCGGGAAGGCATATTTGGTGTATTGCACGAAGCTTATTGGTTGTTTTGCTTTTTCGGCAAATGCAGCGACGGTTAAGTTAGCCGATGCACCGACCAAGGTTCCGTTTCCGCCCAAGCAAGCCCCCAATGACAAAGCCCACCAAACTGGTTCGAATTGTTCGATAGTTGCAGTGCCTTGTGCGGTTTCGAGAAGTGGAATCATCGTGGCGACAAATGGAATGTTGTCCAAGAAAGACGACAAAATCGCCGAAACCCAAAGCACGGCAAATGCCATTTTTTCAATTGAACCGTCAGTTGCAGCGATGAGTTTTTCGCCGAGAACTTTGAGCAGTCCGCTAGATTCCACCGCACCGACGATGATGAATAATCCCATAAAGAAGAAAATCGTAATCCATTCAACTTCGCCAAAAGTGTGATGCACGCTTTCGGTTTGTTTTTCGCCAGGGAGTTTGCCGTAAGCAAGGAGCATTAAAAGTGCTGCACCAGCGAGGGCAACGGTTCCTGGTTCGATGCCGAGTGGGTGTCCCGCCATAAATCCGATTAAAACTAAACCGAAAACAATTGCGCATTTTTTGAGCAATGCTGCATCGTGAATAGCTTCTTTTTCGTTGAATTTCATAACTTTGGCACGAGCTTCCTTGGTTGCGTGTAAGCCTTTACGCCAGAAAATCCACAAAATTGCGCAAGTTGCAATCAAAATCACAATCGCAACTGGCGACATATGAATTAAGAAATCACCGAAAGTCAAATGCGTGCGAGAGCCGATGATGATGTTCGGTGGATCGCCGATGAGAGTTGCCGTGCCACCGATATTCGATGCCAGAATTGTTCCGAATAAGAACGGAAATGCTTTTATTCCCAATTGTTCCGTAATCAAAAGTGTTACAGGAGTAACCAACAGCACGGTCGTAACATTATCGAGAAACGCCGAAAATACCGCGGTAATCAGCATCAGCATCAGCATTATTCCAATCGGAGAAGCATTTACGACTTTTGCCGATTTAATCGCTACATATTGGAAAACGCCAGTTTTGGAGGTTATCGAAACCAGCATCATCATTCCGATTAAGAGCCACAGCGTGTTGAAATCGACATGATGCAGAGCTTGTTCCTGATTAAGCAAACCGCAGAAAATCATCAAAGATGCGCCGATTAAAGCAAGAACGGCACGGTTAATTTTCTCGGTAATCAAAATCATATAAACGACAATCAAGATAATCGCCGAAAGCCACATCGCGTTGATACCGAAAATGCCAGTTTTAGCGACTTCTTCTACGACTTGTGCAACTGCTTGCCCAGCAGAACCACATTCAGCCGCCTTGCTAGCCGCTAAATTACAAGCTTGCTCGGCAGCCGCACAAGCACTAGCAGCAGAATCCGTAGTCGCAACACCTGTGTATGTGCTGCAATTGACGGTAACTGCCAATTCATTTGTATTCATTAAATATTTCTCCTAATTTCAGGATTCGAGAATTTTTTTGAATGTTCCCTTGATAGAAACAATTCCGAGAAATTTGCGCGAATTTTCTTCCAGCACAATGGTGTGATAGCGGTGTTTGTAGAGCAGATTTAATGCTTCCATCACGCTAGTTTTCGGGGTGCAGGTTGGAACTTCGTCGGTAATGATGTATTCCTTGATTTGCTTATCGGCAAATTGAGCCACTTTCTCTTTAAGTTCAGGTAGAGAAGTGTCCATAAAGTCCAGCTCAAATTTATTTTTACCGCCTTTGATGCTGACGCTTTCTGGCAAAAGTAGCCGAATTAAGGTCATAGACGAAAAAACCCCGAGATAGTCGCCATTTTCATCGACAACAGGCATATATCTGCTCGGTGAATTGCGCACTATTTCGAGGGTTTCTTTGATAGTTAGCGTTGGTTTTAAGGTAATTGGATCACTCAACATAATTGAGGTGCAACTATTGCTCATAAGGTTTTTTACTCCTTTTGCATATTTGCGAACGAAAACGGCAACAAAACCGCCCAGAGAAATTTTTATTCGCAAAATTCGCAAAAAATAGACGCAAAAAACCCATAAGGTTTATTTACATTTCTTTTTTGAAGGATTAGCGATAGAAAATTACTAATTAGCGGCTAAATCACCACTTAATATCAATTCCAAATTTTGTTCGGAACTGAACAGAAATGTCTTTCCCATTGGATTCCAATCTCCCAGCACAACTATGTATTTATTCTTATCGAGAGATTGCACACCGGGGCAGTGTGTATGACCGTGAATAATTATATCAACCTTACTTACTAAAAACCTTTGTTCGATTGCCTGCGGATTGGTGTTGAGTATTGTTTTTGTTTTACGCTGTGTTGCGTTTTTACTTTTACGGCGGAGCATTTCGGCAATTTTGCGGATTAGAAAAGTCGGCACAATTTTGGCGAGACGGTAGATGATTTTTGAGCGTAATACACGGCGCAGTTTTTGATAATTGACATCATCAGTGCAGAGTAAATCACCGTGTTCGAGCAGGATTTTGCGGTTTTCGTATTCAAAAATATAAATATCAGGTAAAAGCGTCATTCCAGATAAATCACAAAATTTTTCAGCAATAAAAAAATCGCGGTTACCTCGCTGAAAAAATATTGGGCAAATTTCGCTGGTCTTTTTTATTTCCGTGGCAATCTGACGGGAAAAATCATCAACGGCTTTATCGCCAATCCAAAAATTAAATAAATCTCCCAAAATAAAAACAGCTTCGGGACGGATTTTTTCAAGCTTCTTCAAAAGCGCAAAAAACGCGACCGTGATTTCTGGCTGCTCAGGAGAAAGATGAATGTCGGAAATAAAAAGTATTGACATATTTAAAACTTATGGAAATATAGTCGTTCCATTTCAAAATAATACTGCGTTAGCTTCGCCTCGCCGTATTCTAGATACTGTCTTCGGCTCGCTGCCTTGTCTTATTTTGAACTGAAACGACTATAAAAAACCGCCGCAAAAACGGCGGAATTTTGATAAATAACGGAAAAATTACCAGCCCCAATCGCTTTCATTTTCACCGTTACCGAAACGAGTTCCGCTATCGATATCAGGTTGCGGTGCTTGTTGCTGATAGTCGTCATAAGCGTTTGGTGCTTGATAAGCTGGCTGATAATTTCCGTTATTGCCAGCTTGTCCGTAAGCTTGTTGCGCGGCGGCATCGTTCCAAGCTTGCGGATTTCCAGCGCTAGTATCGTTCCAACCTTGTGGATTATGTTGTTCCGCTGCTTGTTGCCATTCATTGGAAACAAACTCAACACCTTGACCAAAATCAGCATTTTGTCCTTGCTGCTGCTGATAAAAACTATCGCTAGCGTTATCCGACACAGATAACAACTCAAAAGTTTCACCGTAGAAAGCATCGTCGTCGTTACCGTAACCTTCATACTGATTTTGCGGCTGCTCACAACCATAATAAGTTGCGATATGCGGAGCCATTTGGCTACCGTTACAGCTAGTGGTAGTGATTGAACCAGGTTCTGGGACTTCCAAAGGTTTAAGCGGAAGATTTTTCATCATTGCAATCCAAAGTGGCAAACCGCCTTGACCTCCTGAAAGTTTGGTTGGCTTGCTTTGGTCGTTGCCAACCCAAGCGACTGCTAGATAGTTTCCCGTATAACCTGCAAACCAGCTGTCTTTGTAATTGTTAGAAGTTCCTGTTTTACCAGCGATATTTAATTCTTTATCGAAGTGGTTATAGACCGCTCTTGCCGTGCCGCGTCGCGGAATTTCCTGCAAAGCGTAAGAAATTAAATAATGCGTTGAAGGCTCAATTGCCCGCACACCTTGCACATCAAAGCGTTTGACAATTTCACCATCAACGGTAGTGATTTCGCGGATTGCCCGTAGTGGGTTGTAATAACCGCCAGAAGCGAAGGTTTCATAAATTTGCGCGACTTCAAATGGTGTCATTTCAATTGCACCGAGCGAGATTGCGGGATTAAGCGGAATTCCTGTGTGCGCACCGAGCCGTTCCAAAGTTCCGACCACATCACGCAAACCTAAATCGAGTGCAACTCGCACCGCTGGAATGTTGTAAGAATGAACTAGCGCATCGAGCAAGGTTACTTTTCCGTGAAAATTTCTGCCATAGTTATGCGGCGACCAGCCTTTGTAAGTAAAAGGGCTGTCATCGATGCGAGTGTAGAGGTTGTAACGGTTCGGATATTCGAGTGCGGCGAGATAAATCATCGGTTTGACAATTGAACCGATATGCCGTTGCGCGGAGATTGCACGGTTAAATCCGAGTTCATCAGCGGTTCTAGAACCAATTAAAGCAACAACTTCGGCACGATTGACATCAACAATCACGCCTGCACCTTGCAAAAATCGCGATTTCAAGCCCTTGGATTTTTCTAATTTTCCGAGTTCGGCGGTAAGGGACTTCTGTACCTTCGCCTGCACTTGTGGATTGAGTGTGGTGTAAATATTTAAACCTTGCTTGGTTAAATCTTCGGTTTTGTAGTCTTGCCCGAGCTGACGCATTACTAAATCAACAAAATGCGGAAAACGAATGCGGTCGCGAGTTTGCTCAACGGGCACAACATCAAGTGGCAGCGATGCGGCAAGCTTTTCGTCTTCGGCGGTGATTAAATTTTGTTCGCGCATCACACGCAGCATCAAATTGCGCCGTTCGAGTGCTTTTTCTGGTTTTTTACGGGGATCGGCATTGCCTGGTTCGCGCACTAAAGCGACAAGTGTTGCAATTTGATGCAGATTTAATTCATCAAGTGGTTTGCCGAAGAAATATTCGCTAGCCAAACCGAAACCGTGAATAGCCCGTTGTCCGTCTTGTCCGAGGTAAATTTCATTGACATAACCTTCAAGGATTTTTTTCTTGCTGGTATGCCGTTCTAAAACCAAAGCCATCAGCATTTCTTTGATTTTGCGGGAATATTTGCGTTCGTTAGATAAATAGTGATTTTTGATGAATTGTTGAGTAAGTGTCGAAGCACCTTGCTGATTACCTTTGGCGATAAAAGTTACATAAATAGAACGAAATATTCCGCGCGGGTCAATGCCTGGGTGAAGGTAAAAATTACGGTCTTCGGTTGCGATGATGGCATCAATTAGAACTGGCGGAATATCTTCATATTTAACAAGAACGCGGTCTTCTTTGTGTTGCGGATAAATATTTGCAATCCGTAGAGGATTGAGCCGCTCCATCGATACTTTTTCCAGCGAACTTAAATTTTCTACCGATTTAACTTTTCCGTCTTCGAATTGCACTTCCATTCGACGGATAGGGCGTTTTTGATCCCAAAATGCGAATTCGGTTGCGTAATAAATAACGCTATTTTCGGAAACTTCATATTGCTCTGGCTTTATAGCAGAAGTTACTTGACGATAACCGATAAGTTTTAATTCTTCGATTAGTTCTTCTTTGGTAAGTTCCGCACCTTCGTAGATTTCTAACGGTCGAGCGAAAACCCGAGCGGGCATTGTCCAAAGCGCGCCTGACAAATCTTGGCTGTCTAATTGATAATCGTGTTCGAGTTTTTTGGCGTAAATCCAAGCGATGACTAGACCAAAAATTCCAATAGCGACGCAAAAGTAAAAAATATTGCGAATAATTTTTAAGACAAAACGAAACATTTTTATAAATAGAATTTTGTTGAAAAATATAATTATATTTTGTCCGCATTTGTTCTTAATACAAATAAATATAGAGGAAACCGTCGATGCCAAAAAATAGTCTTTTTTATTTATCTTTATCTTTATTTTTGACAATAAATGTCACACAAGCTCAAGAATTGCAATTCGGTCCGCAATCTTCAATTCAAAGTGGCGCACAAATTGTTGATGATGTAGCACTAATTGTTAATAACCAAGCATTAAGCCGTAGCCAATTAAACCAAGAAATGGCGAAATACGAAGCGCAAATTCCGCCTGAACTTGCAGCACAAATGTCGCCAGAAATGCGACAAAGAATGATTTTAGACGGCATCATCGACCGTCTGCTGATAAAACAAGCAACCAAAGATGCGGCGGTGAAAGTAACGGATGCGGAAATAAATGCGGCAATTGCGGAAGTTGCGGGTAAAAATCGCTTAACTCCCGAGCAGTTGATGTCCAAAATCGCGATGGAAACGGGAATGGATGCAAAAGCTTACCGTGCGGCAATTGCAGAACAAATCACAATGGGACAATTGCAAGAGAGAATCGTCGGCGAGCAAGTGCGGGTTAGTCAGCAGCAAATTGCTAGTCAAGTTGCACAAATTGCAAGACAGGAAGGTAGCAGCATACATTTGCAAGACTTATTACTACCGTTGTCAGACGAAAATCCGATGGAGCGCGGTAAAAGTTTGAATAAAACTTATGCGGAAATTTCCGCTGCATTGAAAAAGTCGCACAATGATTTACAAAGCGCAGCAGCGGCAATACCGAATGCTAGATTTAATGATTTAGGCACGGTGAATATCGGACAAATTCCACAAAGATTTGCTAATGCGGTGATAAATCTGCAAAGCGGGCAAATTACTCCCGAACCAGTTATTGATGCTGACGGAATGCATTTTTTGAAAGTGGTTGATAAAACGGCGGAAGGCGCTGGTAAATATGTTGTAGTGAATGCAAGAGCCGCGCATATTCTGCTTAAAACCAATCCGAAAAATCCTGCAATGACCAAGACGCAAATCGATCAAATTTATGCCGCGCTAAAAAGCGGGGCTGATTTTTCCAAAATTGCCGCTCGTTATTCGCAAGATCCGAAATCGGCGGTAGTCGGTGGAGATTTAGGTTGGGTTTCTGCTGATATGGTTGATCCAAATTTCGCTAAGCAAATGATTGAAGCACCAATCGGGCAAATTACCGCTCCGTTTGAAACTAATTTTGGTTGGCATATTTTGCTAGTCAAAGAACGGCATAACATCGACCGTAGCGATGCGATGTTAAGAGCAAAAATCCGCGAGCAGCTGGCACAAATGGCGATGCGTGATGCTTGGGAAAAATATTTAATTGAACTTCGTAAGAATGCTTATATTCAGTTGAAATGAGCTTAAATTTTAATTAACAATAAAGAGCGGTGAATAATTAAGCCGCTCTTTTGTTTTTTATGAAGGTGAAAAAATGCTGCAAGAGAAGAAAGCAATCGGAGTATTTGATTCTGGTGTTGGCGGACTTACCGTAGTTAGAGCTTTGCGGGAAAGATTGCCGCGGGAAAATATCGTTTATTTCGGCGACACCGCCCGCGTTCCTTACGGCACAAAATCCCGTAACACCATCGAGCAATTTAGTGCGCAAATAGTTGAATTTTTACTTGAACAGCAAGTGAAAATTTTAGTCATTGCTTGTAACACAATTGCCGCAGTTGCAGGGACAAAAATACGACAAATGGCAGGAAAAATGCCCGTAATTGATGTTATCGGAGCAGGGGCAGAAGCAGCGATTCAAGCGAGCACAACGGGAAAAATCGGAGTTATTGCAACTTCAACGACGGTAAATAGCAAGGCATACCCTAAGGCAATCGAAGAGCGAAAATATCTCTGGCAGGATAAATTTTCTGTATGCCGTGTTTTTTCCGAAGCTTGTTCGGTGCTGGTGCCCTTAATTGAAGAAGGATGGCTCGATAATGAGGTTACAAGGCTAGCTCTTCGTGAGTATTTACCACCACTCTTAAATGAAAAAATCGACACTCTTATACTTGGTTGTACTCACTATCCGCTCATAAAACCACTTCTTAGCGAAGAGGCAAAAGGTATAAATTTAGTTGATTCATCAACCACCACGGCAGAGGCGGTGTATCAAGTATTAAAGGCGGAAAATTTATTGAATAATCAAGAGGAAAAACCAGATTACCGCTTCTTCGTATCCGATATTCCGCTGCGTTTTCGTGCAATTGGTGAGCAGTTTTTGCAGTTTCCGTTAGAACAGTTGGAGATGATTTCTTTGTAGTGCTTCTGTATTACAAATTTACGGTATCGAGGAAGTTACGGGCAGTCAAAATTCGCGGATGGTTGGGAAAATGCTTGATATTGCCAGTAATTAGATAAGCATTTTTATTATCTGTATTGGTGAAAATTTCATAAAACGGTAGGTCATCTTTATCGATTAAAACTACATCTGTTGCTTTGGTTTTGATGAATATTCCGTTGTATTGAAAGAATGAAATTAAAACTTCTACGGAATGATTAGAAAATCCGAATTTTGGTCTTAACAATACCTCTTGATATTCCGTCAAAATAGTTTTATTGAGTAGCGGAATTATTTCAGCAGATAACACTTTTTCTAATACTTGCACCGTCGCAGCATCATTTTTTCGCGACAGTAATGCCGAAACTAAAACATTGGTGTCAATAACGGCATAAATCATTTGTTTTTATCTTCCCGTGTTTTTCTGATTTCAGCATTTATTTCTTCTAAACTTAAATCAGCAACTCCTTGCCGAGATGCTTGCAGGCGTAAATTTCTGAATGCTTGCAAAGCATCTTGATTTCGTTCTAATTTTTCGTTTTGTTCTTGCTGCAATAAATATTGCATAAAGTTTATAGCTTGACTGCGACCTTTATCGGATAAAGAACCGTATAAAGCAGAAATATCCTGTTGCTTATTTTGAACAATTTGTGGCATAAAATATTCCTTATTACTTATCAGAAATTTTTCAAGAAATCTAAATAAACTTGGCTTTTATCGTAGGTGTAGAACTTTTGGTTACTGTCATTTTTTTGATATCTTGCGACTAATTGCGGAGTAATTCCGAAAAGTTGCCAGTTGTTTTTATGAATGCTGAATTTGCCGTAATAAACATCATCTTGGCGTTTTGTGCCGAAGAAGTTTTCAGCTTGATAATAGCGTTTTAATATTCCGCCAGATAGGTTAGTAGTAATTTCTTGCGACCAGTTTCTTCCCCAACCTGTTCTTATTCCGCCGTATTTATATTCTTCACTCTCATCGCGAGCAGTGCTTTGTCCGAAATCAAGCCCGAAAGTGAAATATTGCTTCGGTGAAGTTCGGTAGAGAAGAGTGTTAGAAATTGAGGTATCAACGCCGTCTAAATATTTTCTATCGGGGTGAGATTTGCGACCGATATCAACTGCAGAGAATAAAGTAAAGTTATTATTTATAACTCGGGCATTATTAAAATTGATACCGACATTTTTGCTATAAGTATTGTCGCCATACATTCTGCGACCGACATAAGGCATTACGGAAGTTTCCTGCTTTGCTGAGCGATGAACAAGACCTGTTGAAACGCTCGTTGTTATATCCGTGTAGTTATGTTTATCCCAATAATATTTGCCGTAATTGTTGGTTGCAATCCGCCAATAATTTTTATCGGCAATCGCGAAATCCTTTCTGGCATTTAAGCCGAAACCGAAACCGTGCGCTCTTTCGCCTTGCGGATAAGTGATGGTGCAGTTTTGTAAAAATCCGCAATTTTCAGCGGTTTCTGGCGGTAAATTTGCCGAGTTATTAACATTTTTATCGTCGATGTAATAGGCATTAACATCGATTTTCCACTTATTTTGCTTGGCAATTTGTTCTAAATATTTATCGACTACAACCTCTACCTCTTTCGGTAAATTTTTATCAGCTTTGACTTTATTAAATTCCTCTCTTGCGCTAATTAAATTACCGTCTAACATTAAAGCTTGTGCTAAATAAAAGCGGGTTGGAGTTAAATCAGGATTTTTATTGATGATATCTTGATACAGTTCAATTGCTTTTTTCGTGTCCCCTTGACTTATCGCTATTTTAGCTTTGGCATAAGTTACTAATGTTTTATCGTGATTTGGGTTTTCAATATAAAACGGTAGTAATAATTCTACTAGTTTAATTTGATTAGTTTCGATTGCTTTATCCAGCACTCTTTCTAATAATTTTGGATCTTTTTTTAGGTCTTCCAATGAAACTTTTGTAACTGTTTTCTCTTCTGTTTTTGCACTCTTGCGGATATTTTCACCGACTAGATTGTTAGTAAAATCTTTATGTTCTGGTTCAGGTAAAAGTTCAGCACGGTTTTCTGCGTATAAATTGCAGGTAATAAAACAAGCTAGTGCGAGAGTTATTTTTTTGTTCATTATTTATCCTTTTTGATTTGTTTATTTAAGCTTGGATCTTGGTCGTTTGGCAGAGATATTAAAAATGCGATGAAAGCAAAAACCGCTACGGTAATAAGAATAACCCAAGTCATAATTATGATTTATGTGCTAATTTTTCATCTTGTAGTTCTTTTTCCCATTTATCGGCTAGTTTTTCTATTTTTTCTCCGTAATTGACTATGAAAATAATATATCCAGTAATTATTCCCATCGTTAGCGCAACAACTGTTAATCCGAATATCATTTTTATATCTCCGAAGTAATAAAGAAAAATAGAATAAAACTAAAAACAGCAAGAATAGATAAAAAAGTTCAGCCTTATTTAGATGACCGTGTCTTGTTGTTCCGACGATAAATCCGATTATTGCGGAAGCGGTTAAAGTGTCGCAAATTCTGGCAACTCCTTCAATTTGGTCGTTATTGAAAGAAGTTAAGCGTAAAAATCGCCAAATTCTGATGATTTTTACTACGACTATTTTTTTTATTTTTGCCATTACTCTCTCTTTGCACCGAATGAACCTTTGAAATCTTCTCTATCATTTACAAAAGTTCCTGACAATTCAGCGGCGTTCGGTCCGTAGAAAGCGGCATCTAGGCGAGTTCCTTGTCTGGTAGAACCTGAAACTTTATTAGCTGAAATATCACCTTCGAGTTGTATATCAAGTGCGGTTTTATCGTGAGATTCAGAAATCAAATTGCGGATATTTCCCGTTACTTTTTTTGCGTCAAAATCAGCGTACAGTTCTGCTTCACCGACATATGGTAAATACACTTCTGGATTGTATTTCCACATTGTTGCAGCACCTTTATAGTTAATTGTTCCACTTGTCGGCATATTTTCGATGCTTGTTAAATAACCTTGGGTAAATATTATTGCTGGATTAAAATCATCTTGACTGGTTAAATAAGCGATGCCGAAGCGCGAATAACTTAAATTTTTTCCAAATACGCTTGCATCAGCATTAAAAGGACGAGATAAAAACATATCTGTTTGGTAAAAATTTTCATCCTCTTCTGCTGGTTTTGTAATTTTATAACTTTCACTGTTATGGTTGAAAACTACGGTATCTAATTCATTGCTTACGGTATTTATTGCTTGTGCATTTCTTTTTGCTGCTGTTCCCGTTTCGATAATGACTTGTCCGCTTAGCTCTTTTGCATAATTATTTGCACTGTTCGTTTGATTTGTTTGCTGATTTGAATTGTTGGAATTACTTGAATTATGGCTAGTTCCGCTCACGCAAGCTGTTCCGTTGTCATTGCAGATATATCCGCTTACACCATCTGAACCGATATTTATTTGCTGATTGCCACCGCAGGCGGTTAAAAATAAAGCCGAGATTATGGTTGCGATGTTGAATTTGTTCATATTTGCCTCTTTGAAATGAAATTTGTGATTTTTTGATTTGAAGAGCGGATAAAAAGATGGCGCCCGAGACCGGAATTGAACCGATAACCTTTCCCTTAGGAGGGGACTGCTCTATCCAATTGAGCTACAAGGGCGCAGATGAGTTCGCCTATAAGCCGGGTTCTGTCGAGGGCAATCATTCATCTGGAATTAGCATTACTGCCAATTTCTAGCGTTCTACCCGAAATCGCGACGGGTCGCCGCATTGATTTCCTATTTGAACTTGCTTCGAAGGGGGTTTTCCCTGCCGTTTTTGTCGCCAAAAACGCGGTGCGCTCTTACCGCACCATTTCACCCTTACCGTGATAACGGCGGTATATTTTCTGTGGCACTTTCCGTCGGCTCGCGCCGCCTGGGCGTTACCCAGCCTTTTACCCTATGAAGCCCGGACTTTCCTCGCCATACGGCGCGATTGCCCAGCAAACTCGCGCGGCATTTTATCGATATTGAATGTTTTTTCCTGATGGAAAATTCAGCTTTTTTACCGTGAAAGATGAAAAAAAAGGCGGATTTATTTCCGCCCGTTATTTTTTCGTCGCGTTATAGTCGTTTTAATTCAAAATAAGACAAGGCAGCAAGCTTAAAGACTGTATCAGAATACGGTGAGGAAGCTCTCGCAGTGTTATTTTGAAGTGGAACGACTATATTTCAATTACTTACGCTTTTTACGGAATACTTCTTCTGCCGCGGTTAAATATTCCTCGGTTTGGAATTTCCGTTTTGCTTCTTCGGCGGCGTGTCCGATGTAAGTTTGCGGTTTGAGGTTGAGGAGCTTGTGTTTTGCATCTTCTGGAATATCCAGACTGGTGATGAAATTACGCAATTCTTCTAGGGACAAGCGTTTGCCGCGCGTGAGTGCTTTGAGTTGTTCGTAAGCATTGATAATTCCGTAACGGCGCATCACCGTCTGCACGGCTTCGGCGAGCACTTCTGGGTTTTCTTCCAAATCTGCGTCAAGGCGGGAGATATTGCTTTCTAACTTACCGATACCTTTTTCCAAGGAATTAAGCGCAATTGAGCTGTAAGCAAAAACCGAACCCAAAGAACGCAAAACGGTGCTGTCGGATAAATCGCGTTGCAAGCGGGAAATTGGTAATTTTGCGGCTAAATGTGCGGCAAGAGCATTGGCAATACCGAAATTTCCTTCGGCATTTTCGAAGTCAATCGGATTAACTTTATGCGGCATCGTCGAGGAACCAACTTCGCCTTCTTTGAGTTTTTGTTTGAAATAACCGAGCGATATGTATGACCAAATATCACGGGCAAAATCCAAAAGCACGGTGTTGGAGCGGATTAAAGCGTGCATAAATTCTGCGATGTAGTCGTGCGGCTCGATTTGCGTGGTCATCGGATTTGAGGTTAAACCGAGAATTGAATGCACAAAATCTTCACAAAACTGTTGCCACTGCACATTCGGAACGGCGATTGAGTGCGCGTTGTAATTTCCCGTTGCACCGTTGATTTTTCCGAGGAGAGCAATTCTTTCGATTTGCGTGAGCTGACGCATTAGGCGGTAAAGCGTATTGGCAATTTCCTTACCGAGCGTCGTTGGAGTTGCAGGCTGACCGTGCGTATGCGAGAGCATCGGAGTTTCTGCTTCTTTATTGGCGAGTGCGTCGAGTGCGTCGGTAATGCTCTGGAATTGCGAAAGCAAAATATCGCGACCGTCTTGCAGCATCAAGGCATAAGAAAGATTGTTGATATCCTCGGAAGTGCAGGCGAAGTGGATAAATTGTGTCTTGCCAGCAAGCTCTGGCATTTTGGATAAATCTTCCCGCAGCTGATATTCAACCGCTTTGACATCGTGATTAGTAGTTTTTTCGATTTCTTTTACGGCAAGAGCTTTTTCGAGATTAAAACTTGCCGCGAGATTGTCGAGAAAGTCCGATGCTTCAACGGAAAACGGCGGTAATTCTGGGATTATTCCGCTATTTGCTAGATGTTGTAGCCAAGCGATTTCAATTTGGTAGCGGTATTTGATTAAGCCGTATTCGCTGAAATATTCCCGTAAGTTTTCGCATTTTGAGCTGTATCGACCGTCAATCGGAGAAATTGCGGTAAGAGATGAAAGTTCGAGTGTCATATTCGTATTCCTTTGTTATTAAAAGAGTTTTGGTTATGAAATTTGTTTTCTAAAACAGCCGCAGATTTTTAATTTATTTTTCCGTGCTTGCAAGCGTTTTTCTAGAAAAATCAAAAGCTTTTTACCGTATCGAGCGTGTCTTGTTCTTGGTAACTGTCATTGATGATTTTTACGACTTCATCGGCATCATCGACCAGCTGCATCAATGCCATATCCTCTTCGCTGATTGTGCCGAGAGTGAGCATTTGTTCGACAAACCAGTCGAGAAGTCCTTGCCAAAACGCGCTACCAACCAAAATTACGGGGACCTTACGCGCTTTGTGCGTTTGGATTAGAGCAAGAATTTCCGCGAGTTCATCAAGAGTGCCGAAGCCGCCTGGCATTACGACATAGGCGTTGCAATATTTGACAAACATCACTTTGCGGGCGAAAAAATGGCGGAAATTTAAGGAAATATCTTGATACTGATTGCTTCTTTGCTCGTGCGGTAGATTGATATTTAATCCGACCGACAAGCCTTGACTGCCGCGAAAAGCACCTTTATTCGCCGCGGTCATAATCCCAGGACCACCGCCAGAAACTACGGAAAAACCTAAATCGGAGAGTTTTTTGGCGATTTCTTCGGTGAGTGAAAAATATGGGCTGTCTTCGTGCAATCTAGCTGAACCGAAAATGCTTACCGATGGCGGAATGGTTGCAAGATATTCGACACCGTCGGTGAATTCGGCGATGATTTGAAACATTCGCCAAGACTCTTGTGGTGGAATTTTGCTGATATTGGTAATTAACGGTTTGGGCGGTTTGCGGTGAAAATTCATTTGGTATCTCCTGAAAATTAAGAGGAATATTTTTTGTCAAGCTTATTAAGCTTGTTATAACGCCAAAAGATTAGTTGTAATGGCTATTTATAATTTATTTTATTTCAAATAACCGATATTTAAGGGAATTGTTATGCGAGCATTTATGAATATTGCTAAAAGAGTGGTAGATGAAGCGGGGAAAATATTTTTTCGTGGATTTATTGAAGCCAAAAAAGTTGATATTTATGAAAGTCAAAAAGTCCATTTAGCGCAAAATGTTATTTATTCGGTAAATGAATATATAGAAAAGTTTTTGCAGGAAAAATATCCCGAACATTTAATAATTAGTGAATATTCGGAAAATAAAAACAATGAAATAGATATTGAAGAGATTTTTAAGGCAGAAAATTGCTGGTTAATTAGCCCGATGGATAGTCAAATTAACTTTATTCATCATAATCAAAATACGGCAATAGGGCTTAGTTTTTTAAGTTATGGAGTGCCAGTTTTAACGGTTATATATAACCCAATTAGCAGAGATATGTATTCGGCAATTAGAGGTAACGGTGCAATTTTTAATGATGGACGGTTGCGTTTTAATAAGTTAAGTCAAAATGCAATAAATATGTCGGTTCTTGCAACGATAATCGCGAAAAATAGTAGATTAAAAACAACTTCTAATTTATTGTTATCTTCTGAAATGCTAACTGAATTTGCCGATATTCGTGCGACTGGTTCGGCACTTTTAGATTGTGGATTAACGGCGAGAGCTGAATATGACGGATTTTTTGCTAGTGATTTGTCAATTTGTCAGCTTGCTGCAATTAGTTTAATTAGCAAAGAAGCTGGTTTAATTACAACTGATTATTTAGGAACGCAAAATATATTCACACAAAAGAATATTATTATTGCAGGAGATAAAACTCATACGAAAATTTTAGACATTATCCGTAAATTTTACGGTCAGAAAATAGAAAATAAAATTTTGACGGAAAAAGAAAAATATACCGAACTTTTCCAACAAGCAGAAATTTCAGAAGCAGCAAGAATAAAATCATTGCAAACTGAATTGGAGCTAGAACAGCGCAAAAAAGATGCAGAAATTACCAACAAAGAAAAGCAAACAGATAAGGAAAAAACAGAGAAGAGATTAAATAAAAAACCGAAAAGAGATAATAAAAAAGCGGATTTTCATAAATTAAAAAAGAAAAGTTTTTCGGATAAACAGCATAAAAAATATGCCGATAAAAAAGATAAAAAAGGTGAATTTTCCAGCAAATCATTTAATCGGCATTTTGATAGAAAAAATGATAAACGGGGAAAATAAAGAGATAGAACAATGAAAAATTTTTCGCTTAAAAATATATTAGAACGCTTAATTTCATTTAATACCGTTTCTGATTTAGGAAATATCGATTTAATCAATTGGATAGAAGATTTTTTAACCAAAGAGTGTAAAAATAATCTTGAATTTTGGCGTATTCCTGATGCCGCAAATCCCGAAAAATTATCATTATTAGTGCAGTTTGGCGGAAAAAATAACGCCCAAGGGAAGGGAATTGCGTTTTCGGGGCATAGTGATGTCGTGCCTGTTGTCGGACAAAATTGGACGACGGACGCTTTTGTTATGGACGAGCGCGATGGTAAATATTTCGGGCGCGGTGTTTGTGATATGAAAGGTTTTATTGCCGTGTTGCTCGCGATACTTCCTGAATTTGCCGCGGCAGAGCTTAAAAAACCGATTTATCTTGCAATTTCCTACGACGAAGAAACCGATTGCGACAAAGCGCAGGCGATTGTGGAAAAAATGCGGGAAATTGCGGCGGATAAAAGTTTGGTGATTGTCGGTGAGCCGAGTAGTTTGCGGGCGGTTGTGGCGCAGAAAGGAATTGTCAATATGCAGACGGATTTTTTCGGCAAGGCGGCGCATTCTTCGCAAATTTTGCAGCAAGGTTGTTCGGCGATTTATGCCGCGGGCGAATTTGTGGTTGATTTGGAAAAATTGCTTTATTCATATGCCGAAAATCCGCTCCCCAGCGGTTATTCGACGATAAATATCGGCAAAATTTACGGTGGCACGGCGCACAATATTTTGGCGAATAAATGCACGATTGAATGGGAAATCCGCACCACGCCTGAACATAACATTGAGGAAATTATCAGCACCGTTGATGCAATTGCCACCCAACAAATGCAAAAACAACCATTACTCAAAATCGCGACTTATCCGACCACCGATTTCGTGCCGCCTCTGATTAACCGTGATAACCAGGAAATTTTGGATTTGGTTGCGGAATTTTTGACGGATAAAAATTACCAGCAGGTCGCTTATGCAACGGAAGCGGGGCACTTTCAACAGGCGGGAATGCCGACGATTATTTTGGGACCAGGCGATATTGCCCAAGCTCATCAGGAAGATGAATGGATAGAAATTGCAGAGCTGGAACGAGCTTGCGATTTATACCGTTCAATCATTCGTAAATATTGCTTGTAATTTATTCCATAACGGTTGTAGAACTTGCAGCCGTTTTTCTTTATTTTTTCGATTAGTTAGCAAATAAAAATGCAGAATTTTCAAAATAATTATTCACCAGAAGTTTTATTACAAAGCTTAAATCCAGCACAGCAAGCAGCAGTTACATCCGATGCGCAAGTTTTACGGGTAATTGCGGGAGCGGGTAGCGGTAAAACCAAGGTTTTAACCGAAAGAATCAAATGGCTTGTCAATGTCGAACAGTTGGCGGCAGAACAAATTTTGGCGATAACTTTTACCAACAAAGCGGCGGCGGAGATGCGTTCGCGCCTAGTGGGATTTTTGCCTGAACGCTCTTATGTAAATCGTCTTTGGATTGGGACTTTTCACGCAACTTGTCTGCGAATTTTGCGCTTGCACGCCAATTTGATGGGTTGGGATAGAAATTTCACGGTGATGAACCGCTCCGACCAAGAAAAAACTTTGCGGGAATTGCTAGCCGTGCTCGGTAAAAATCCCAAAGAATTTGTGCCGAAGGAAATTCTCGCCAGTATTAGTCGTTGGAAGGAGCGCGGTTTGCGCGCTGATATGGTGGCAGAAGAACTGGCGTTTTCGGCGCGAGCAAATCAAGATTACATCGCGATTTACCGTGAATACGAAAAATTCTGCCGCACCAATGCCCGTGCGGATTTTGACGAATTGATATTGCTCACTATCGAACTTTTAGAACAACAGGAAATGGTGAGAAGTAACTTCCACCGCTTATTCCGCGCGGTTTTTGTCGATGAATTTCAGGATACGAACGAATTGCAAATGCGCTTAATTCAGCTGCTTACCGCTGATGATGCCAAGCTTTTTGTCGTTGGTGATGAAGATCAGTCGATTTACGGTTGGCGTGGGGCGCAAATTGAAAATATCCTTTATCTCGAACGGCGTTATCCCAATCTGCAAACCGTCGCGCTCGAAGAAAATTACCGTTCAACGGGAAATATTCTTACGGCGGCGAATGCGGTGATTTCTAACAATAAAAAACGCCTCGGAAAAAAACTCTGGACGAGCGCGGCAGAAGGCGAAAAAATCCGCGTTATTAGCGCATTCAACGAAAAAGATGAGGCGGAAAAAATCGCGGAAATCATTAAAAAAACCGCTCGCGAAAAAAATCGTTCTTGGCGGGAATTTGCAATTTTGTATCGGCGTAATTCACTGTCGCGCAATTTGGAATATTCCTTGTCCAATCAGGAAATTCCTTACCGCATTTACGGTGGTTTGCGCTTTTTTGACCGTCAGGAAATTAAAGATGCCTTGGCTTATCTGCGCCTGCTTACTCACCCAGAAGACAATCAGGCTTTGGAGCGGATTATTAACCGTCCGAAGCGCAGTATCGGGGAAAAAACTATCGATGATTTACGCCTTGCTGCTTGGCAAAACGCAGGCGGTATCTGGAATTTGCTGAGTAATGATTTTTTTATTTCCGCGAATTTTCCTAAACGCGCCAAAGCACTCGCGGAATTTGTAGCGGTTATTAAAAAAATGCAGGCAGAATTTCAAGTGGCTTTGCGGGAAAACGATTGCCGTGATGCAGAAAAAGCAGGGCAACTCCTTACTCACGCTTTGGAAATTGCTATTCATTCATCTGGATTGTGGGATTTTTACTCCAACGAAAACGATCGCACTTATTCCGAAGCACGCAGCGATAACCTCAAAGAACTCGTTTCAGCGGCAAAAGAATTTGCCTTGCGCAATCCAATTTTCCCTGACAATTTCACGGGAGAAACCACGCCTGATGCGGGAATTTTGCTCGATAACTTTCTTGCATCTTGCTCGCTCGATGCTGGCGATTACGAAGCGGTAGAAGGTGAAAACGCGGTGCAGCTGATGACAATCCATTCCGCCAAAGGTTTGGAATTTCCGTTTGTGTTTGTTGCAGGTTGCGAAGACGGAATTTTTCCTTCTTATCAGACATTGCAGTCTTTGCACGATGAAATCGAAGAAGAACGCCGTTTGTGCTATGTCGCATTTACTCGTGCTCGCGAAGAATTATCCTGTTCATTCGCGCATATCCGTTATGAGCAAGGTCGCGAACATTCCGCCGACTGCTCACGCTTTATCAAAGAAATTCCTGAAAATTTATTGTCAATGCAAGGCTTTATGCCGATAAAAATGAACCGCAGCGCAACTAGTCCGCAAGTTGCAACACAAATAAATGTGTCAAGGAAATCGGTAAAAACTGCGGGCAAATTCGCGGTTGGGAAAAAAGTTGAGCATTCCAAATACGGTCGCGGTGTGATTAAAGATGTGGAAGGAGAAGGCGAACGCGCTAGGGTTTTAGTGCGGTTTAATTTTCAAATCGGAGATAAATGGCTGGTTTTGAAATATGCCAATTTGCAGCTTGTGGAATAAAAAATTGTCAAAATTTCCGTCTCATATTGGTAGAAACATCTCAAAATTATTCAGCTCTTTTAGCAAAAAAATCACATTGTTATCATCTTTTAGCTTGCGAAGAGTATTTTCTCTATCATAAACTAGGCACTGATTTAGATTTATAGGTCTTCGCCATAATTTTTACCACTCTTTTGTTAAAAATAAAGTGAAATTATTACAGCAG
>JAGBJT010000022.1 GCA_017934275.1 Cardiobacteriaceae bacterium
ACCAAACTCATCGCGACGGTAAATAACTTGTTGATTTTTAAGGATGTTTAGATTATTTTCCGCGCTATTACATCTCTCTTCTTTGGTAATAAGTCTTGCATCTGCAAAAACGCTATTTACAAAAAACAAAATCAACAAGCTAACAAGTATTTTTCGCAACATAAATATTCCTTTTAATGGTTAATAAAAAAACGCCCAGCAAAAATTGCTAGGCGTGAGTATTTTATGCGGTATTTTATGTAAATGTAAATTTTTCTCAATTACACTTAATTTTCAGGATTATATTTGTTCCACTCTTCTGTAAAAGAATAAGTAAGTATCGGCGGTTTATAGGTGAGCACTTCAACAATATGGGATACAAAACACAGAACATATATATGTACTTTTTCACGATGGTTGAATAAAAATAATCCATCACTCTGTTCTTCTAAATAAGCACTATATTCCTCGATAGAAAGAATTTCAAAAAAATTTCCCACTTTATCTTGACAATTACAGACATCATAAATTAGTTTATTTTTATATCGTTCTTGTGTTATTTGGTAATGAATAATTGGGTCAGGAAAAATAATATTAAGTCGATTATTCGGTTCATTCACCCAAGTAGATGCTTCAATTTGTAAGGAATAAAAATCCATATAGACACGATTGAGATCAAATTCTCGACAACAGCCATCTTCGATATTTTTAAGCCTCATCATTATTTCTCCGTATAACGAATTTTTATTACACTGCTGCTGGAATTTTGTATTTCCAAAGTAGGCAGTCCTTCTTCAGTAGGCGTTCCTTTACTAAATGATCTGACATTTACATTTCTACCATCAGGTAACTTACCAGTTATTGTCCCATTAGAACGAGTTTGCAAATTGCTGGGATTAAGAGAATAAAAATCCTGCTGTGCTTTCTTATAACCACCAGTTTTACTATATTGTCGCAAACTATTTTTTGCACTTACGACAGTAGCTGTTGCAAGAATAGCATTTATATTGTCCTGCGGAGATCTATTATTACCGCCACCTCCTCCTTGACCGCTAAATCCTCCACCTATTGATATATTCCAACCACTGTTAGTTGAACTATTTCCTACTGTACTAGAATTATTTTTGCCATTTTTATCAATATTATCTAGCTCTGATAATGCACCATCAAAATCGTTTTTTTCAGCAAGTGCAATAATTCTGTCTGCTATTTTTTGATCAATATTCGCAATTTCAACCGCAGTAATTATTTCTTCTATTTTTCCAGCAATGATTGCGTTACGCAAAGCATTGAGAGGACTTGGTAAAGCTACCTGTCTTGTTTCATATTTTTCACTATCCGATGTTCTTTCTTCTACTCTTTGACTGCAAAATTTAGTGATAATTTCTTGATTTTCTGCCCTCTGCGCTAAAATTTCACGGTAATAAAGTGCCCGTAATTTACCATCTTCACGGATATAAACTTGCTTATTCGGATTATTTAATAATTCCAGATTTTCTTTTGCTATTTGGCAGCGTTCTTCGACTGTAATTATTCCGTTGTCAGAATAACAATTCACCGTAAAAAATACGGCAAGTAAAAATAAAGATAATTTTTTGAACATATTTTTTCCTTGTGAGACCATAAAAAACGCCCAGCAAATATTTGCTAGGCGTGATTTATTTTATGCGGTATTTTATGTAAATGCAAATTTTTATTATTTGCAACTATTCCCCTGTCAAAGCTTCAACGGGATCTAATTTTGCGGCGTTTTTGGCGGGCATATAACCAAAGAGCACACCGATACCGCTAGCGCATAAAAAGGCGGCGACAATTGATGTAGTCGAATAAACCATTGAAAAATCTTGGCTTACATATTTAACCATTTGTCCGAGTGCGAATGACAATGCAATACCAAGTGCGCCACCAATCAGACAAAGTAACACAGCTTCAATCAAAAACTGCCGCATTATGTCGCCCTGTCTTGCGCCGACTGCCATTCGGATACCGATTTCTGCGGTTCTTTCGGTTACCGAGACCAGCATTATGTTCATCACACCGATACCGCCGACGATAAGTGAAATTACCGCAATTGCCGAAATCAAGAGCGATAAAGTTTTGGTAGTTTGGGTGAGGGTTTCGCGGATTGAATCGTTATTCATCAGGGAAAAATCTTCTTTACCGTGCCTTTGCACCAAAATTCTGGTTACCGCGTCTTCGGTTGCACTACTTTCGACATTATCTGCAATACGCAAAATAATGTTCGAAACATAATGTTGTCCCAAAAGACGGCTCATTGCCGAGGTGTATGGCATCCAAACATTGATGTTATTTGACTGCGAAAAGCGTTGCTGATTGCTGACATCGGCGATACCGACGATAGTTACAGGCACATTGTTAAGCAAGATAATTTTGCCGAGCGGATTGTCCGTACCGAAAATTTGTGCGGCCCCGTTGTTATCTAGATAGGCAATTGCACGATGTTGTGCGACATCATCGGCATTTAGATTTCGCCCGCGTTGCAAGGGAATATTTTGCACCTGAAAATATTGCTCACCGACACCCGTAATTGAAGCGGTAACCGCAAGTTCGTCATAACGCAAAGTAGCGGAAGCATTTACCGTTGGTGTAGCTGAATCGATATAACTTTGCCGCGCCAAGACTTCTGCATCTTCTGGGGTGAGTGTGCGAATTCGCCCTGCTCTACGCTCACCGAATATGCCTGGAAATATTTGGATTGTGTTGGAACCTAAATCGGAGATGCGTTCGAGCACTTTGTTTTGCGCGCCTTGACCGAGTGCAACCATACTCACCACCGAAGCGATACCGATGATTATTCCGAGCATTGTCAAAAACGCCCGTAATTTATGTCCCAAAATCGCCCGCACTGCCATTGCAAATGCCGACATTAGTGCTTTTAATCCGAGCGCATCGCTACCTTTGGCGGCTTCTGGTGGTTTTTTAGGATTTTTATTTCTTTCTTTTTTGACCGTATCGCCGATAACTCGACCGTCGGAGAGTTCAATAACACGGTCAGCGGATTCGGCAATTCTTGGATCGTGCGTAACGATGATTACGGTATGCCCTTCTGAATGCAGCTCCCGCAAAATTTTCATTACTTCCCGCCCTGATTCGCTATCTAGTGCGCCAGTTGGTTCGTCGGCAAAAATAATTTGTCCGCCGTTCATTAAGGCGCGTGCGATGGAAACACGTTGTTGCTGACCGCCTGAAAGTTGGCTTGGTTTATAAGTTGTGCGTTCGGCAAGTCCTAGGCGTTTTAAGAGTTCATCGGCGCGTTTTAAGCGTTTTTGGCTATCAACTCCTGCATAAACAGCGGGAACTGCAACATTTTCCCGCGCTTGCAAATCGCCGAGCAAGTGATAGCGTTGAAAAATAAAGCCGATATGCTCACGGCGCAGTTTGGCGCGAGCGCGGATTGAGAGATTTTTTGTATTTTGACCGTCGATGAAATACGCGCCGTCCGACGGTCTATCAAGGCAGCCGAGAATATTCATCAGAGTTGATTTTCCCGAACCAGACTGACCGATGATTGCCACCATTTCGCCTGCGTAAATATCGATATTTAGTCCGTGCAAGACGGTTACTTCGGTTTCACCCGAGCCGTATTTTTTAATGAGATTTTCGGTGTGAATTAACGGTGTTTCACCGTCGAAATTAAGTTTTTTGGCAGATTTTTTATTTTTTTTATCGGTTTTATTTACAGTTTTATCGATATTTTGACTTTTATCCGCCACCGCCGTTTTATTTTTACGGCGGTTTTTCAATATTGAGAATTTTTCCTTTTCTTCTGCATTGATATTGCCGATGTCGTCAATATTTTCCGCATCTGTTTTATTAGCAATACCGTCGAAAACTTCCGCACGATTTGGATCATCAGGATTATTTTCAACATCGAAGACGGTTTGCGGAGCTTGATGTTTATCGCTAATGTCGGCGGCAAAATCACCGAGAGTTTTCCTTTTAGCTTCAGCGTCATTAGTTTTTTTGCCGCTATTTTTTTCTTCTTCGGCGAGAAATTCTTCGGCGGCATCGAGAGCGTTTTGCAAAAGGCTATCAATTTCCCCTGAATTTTCATCAGGCTGATTTTTTTTATCCGTCATTAGAACGGACCTCCTGGACCGCCAGGTCCGCGACGATTTCCGCCAGGACCTCTATCTCCTCTGCGTTCGCCTCTCTCACCTCTTCCTTCACCGCGACCTTCACCGCGTCCGCCGCGGATATCTTCACCGCCGCTGACGATAACTGGTTCGCCTTCTTTTAAACCGCTGACAACTTCAATCCGCACACCGTCTTCGATGCCCGTTTCAATCCGTCGCATTTCTGGTTTGCCGTTTTCTAAAACCAGCACGCCTTTTTTCCCTTCACGCAGAGTTTTGATAGCGGTGAGCGGCACGGTTAAAGCATTATCGGAACTGGCAATTTCGATAGATGCGGTTGCCGTCATACCGTAGCGCAGAACTTCATCAGGATTTTCTACATCAATATGACCGTAGTAATAAATCGCGGTTGATGATGTGAGCTGACCGTTATCGGCAATTTCCTTCGGTGCTGGATCGATGGATTTAAGCGTTGCGTTGAATGTGCGAGTGTTTTTACCGAGCAGCGTTAAAACCACTGGCATTCCCGCTCGCACCGAAGAAACATCGGCTTCGGCAATTTCCGCTTTGATTGTCATTACATCGATTTGACCAAGCGTAATTAAGGTTGGAGCGGATTGCACCGAGTTAATCGTCTGACCTTCTTCGACAGGCACGGCTAAAACTCGACCGTTAATTGGAGCTTTAACCTTGGTGTATTCGAGATTTACTTCTTTATCACGAATATCAATTTCCTTTTGCCGCACACTACTTTCGCCTTCGGTAACGGAATTTTGTGCGCTAACCAAGCTTGCTTTTGCCGCTTCAACTTCTTCCTGCGTTCCTGCTCCTTTGGAATAAAGATTTTGCGCGCGTTTGAAAGCTTTTTCCGCTTTTTCCAGTTCGGCTCTGGCGCGTTGCAATGAAGCTTTTTGACTTTGCAATTGGGCTTCGGCGGTTTGTTTGGCGTTTTCTTGGGTATCGGCATCGATTTCGGCTATCAACTGCCCTTCTTCGACGCTGTCTCCGACTTCGACTAATAATTTAGAAATTTCTCCCGAAACTTGCGCACCGACTTCCACGATTTTTTTCGGATAAATCATTCCGCTGGCATTGACTTTCTGTGAGATATAACCGCGACGAACTGGTTCGGTTACAAATTTTTGTGCTTCTTTAATTTTTTCTTTCTTCTGATGATCTTGATACCAATAACCGACAAGACCTGCGACTATTAGCAAAAATATTAAAAATCCGACAATAGAAAAACCACGATTGCGGCAAAAATTGTTCATAAATTAAATTCCTCAAAACTTGTAGCAAAAAAACAACAAGTCTTCAATGCAAAAAAGGCGAGCATTTTAGTCCGTCTTTTTTCCACAAATGCAAAACATTCTCAATTCATAAAAATACGGAAATAAAGCTACTCAAAACGCCTATACCGCAAGCGTTTTACCGTAAATAGTCAAACATTAACCGTTCGCAAAATTAAATTCCGCTGTTGTAAAAATGATACAAATTCGCATTTACTGCTAATATTTATTTTCTAATTGATACTTTTTATCATTTAGAAATTATTCATTTTTGCAAATCAATCAACATCGGAGTTTCAAAATTTATGAATATTTTTCGCAAAAATCTACTGGCGTTAGCAATTGTCTTACCGTCATTTAGCTTTGCTCAACAATCGCAAAATAGCGGTTATCTAAACGCAAATAATTCGCAAACAAATTACAACGGCTACTCTTCCGCATCAGATAGCAATCTCGGAACGATCACGGTAAGCGGTGAAAAAAAGCAAGAGCCGAATAAAACTTTTCTCGCCGACAGCAAAAAAATCGAACAAAGCAATGCAACCGACTTAGAAGATATTTTTATCGATACCGTCGGAGTGCAACTCGGCGGCGGAAATGGACTTTCGCAACATTTAACCATTCGCGGAATGGGCGAAGATCAAGTTGATTATGTCGTCGATGGAATTGCTTCTACCGATGTCAATAACTTCTTTCACCATCAGGGACGCAATATGCTCGATCCGTATATGGTGAAAATCGTCGAAGTCGAAAAAGGAACTGGTGCGGCAAGTGCGGGATTTGGCGCAACTTCGGGACGCATCATCGCCGAAACCAAAGACGCAAAAGATTTGCTCCGCGATGGACAAAATCTCGGCTTTTCTTTGCGTGGTGGTTTAAGTTCAAATAAAGGAGATCAAGAAGCCTTCTCGCTCTACGGTAAATCCGATAACAATTTAGTTGATGCCATCGTGGCGGCAAACTATGTGCACGATAAGGAATACAAAGGCGGTAGAGGTTATGTATCGTCCGACGGAACGAATAAAGTCGGCGGTAGTGCATTGGGTAACCGTAGCCTTTACGGAAAAGTAAATCTCAATTTCAATGAAGATTGGACAGCTGGCATCAGCCACCGCCGCGAAGAAAATTACGGCGAACGCAATTTGCGGGAAGAGTTCTATTTCGGCACGGCAAACGACAATCCGCAATACAAACATCGCATAAACGACAGCACCAACCTTTATCTCAAAGGTCAAAACGCTGGATTTATCAGCAAACTCGATGCGCAGGTCTATTCAGTTACTTCCAAAAGCGAACTGCAATCAGCAACACCAAAAAATACCGCCGCTGGTTCAAATATCAATTTAACTAGCAATATCGGCGACCACCACGCAATTAAATACGGTTTGAATTACCGTAAAACCACGGGTAAAAACGATGTTGATAGCGCGGTAAAACAAGAGAAAAACGAAGTCGGTGCTTATGTCGAAGGCATTTGGGGATTAGCCGATGACCGTGTAACTCTCACTACTGGACTGCGCTACGACCATTTCAAATTGCAATCCAACGGCGAATCGAGCGACGGGCAATTTTCACCGTCAGTCGGAGTAATCTGGGATATCAACGACAATTTATCGCTCAACGCCTCACATAACCGCGCCACTCGCGCCCCGCGTTTTTATGAAACGCAACTTACTTCTAACCCCGTAAGTTATGCCGACAACCTCAAAGCCGAACATTCATACAACAACGAACTCGGCATCAGCTATAAACAAAACGGTTTCACCGCCGATGCAAGCGTATTCCAACAAAAAATCAAAAACTTAACCTTGATTGAAGGCGGCGGTAGAACGGGCAAACCAATCACCGTTTCTTCCAACGGCGGCACGCTCAAAAATACGGGATATGAAGGCTCAATCGGTTATCAATACGAAGGTCTCAAAACCAAAGCAGGCGTTGCTTACAGCAAACCGAAATTAGATGACGGTGTTGCGCTCGACACTATCGCTACCGCAATTCCGATGGGACGGCAATGGTTTAATAGCGTCTCTTACCGCTTTGATAATCCGAATTTAGAACTCGGCTGGCGCGGTAGATATGCACAAAAAGCAGCGCAAATGGTTGATACAGGGCTAACTAGCCGTGGCGGCGGTTCAGATACCGAAAGAACAGGTTACGGCGTGCACGATTTCTATATCAACTGGCAACCGACGGGAAAAGATGATTTGAATATCAATTTGAGTGTCGATAACGCCTTCAATAAGTATTACCGCTCACACTCACAACGGGCTGGACAAACCGCTCTGCCAGAACCAGGTCGCGATGTGCGTTTGAATTTCAACTACCGCTTCTAACGGTGAAATTTTTCCGTTTTAAGGCGTGATAAAAATTCTTGCAATCGAAAAATTTCTTGCTAGAATGCGCGGCGTTTTTTGCCTGAGTGGCGGAATTGGTAGACGCAGCGGATTCAAAATCCGCCGGTAGTGATACCGTGAGAGTTCGAGTCTCTCCTTAGGCACCAAACAGTTTCCATAAGATCCTTTTTAGGTAACAAAGTCCTCCGTGTTACGGAGGATTTTTTTTATCCGAAAAAAGCGCAGCACTCACAACTCGAATACAGCTAACTATTTATTATTGCCTCATCTAGTTTTTTCTATCAAACAAAGTAAGGAGAGCAAAAATGCTTGCAATCGTTTTCCCTGGACAAGGTTCGCAATCGGTCGGAATGTGCGCACAGATGGCAGAAAAATTTCCCGATGTCAAAAAGCGTTTTGATGAAGCGTCAAAAATTGTCGGCACGGATTTATGGGATATCGCACAAAACAATCCCGATGATTTCATCAACCGCACCGAATACACTCAACCAATTCTCTTAACCGCCTGTTACGCCACATTCGAAGTTTTCCAAAACATTTGCAACAAAAAAGCAGATTTTTTCGCTGGACATTCACTTGGTGAATACACCGCACTGCTTGCCGCTGGCGCAATGAGTTTTAGCGAAGCGGTGAAGCTCGTGCATATTCGCGGTAAGTTGATGCAGGAAGCCGTTCCGTTCGGTACGGGGGCGATGGCAGCGATTATTGGATTGAATAATCACGATGTTGCGGAAGTTTGCTCCAATGCTGGTAGCGAAGTATTTCCCGCGAATTTCAATGCGCCTGGTCAAGTAGTTATCGGCGGAAAACGCGAGCAAGTCGAAGCTGCCGTAAAGATTGCGAAGGAAAAAGGTGCGAAACGAGCGGTTTTATTGCCAGTAAGCGTGCCGTCTCACACGCCGTTAATCCGTTCCGCCGCCGCGCAATTTAGCCTACATCTCGACAAAATCGATTGGAAACCGCTATCCGCTCCTGTGATTTTTAATGTTGATTGCGAAAAACATAGCGATAGATACGGCATCGAAGCGGCATTAGGCAAACAGTTATACAGTCCAGTTTTATGGCGCGAGTGCATCACCAAACTCGCCGATGACGGTGTTACCAAAGCAATCGAAATCGGTGCAGGCAAAGTGCTTTCAGGCTTAATCAAAAGAATTGATCCGCGCGTTAATAGCTTTTCCTTCGACAATCCCGAACAAATTGAAGCATTACAGGAATTTTTAAGCCAATAAACGCTCGTCTTTCAAGGAAAAAAATAATGAATATTTCAGAACAAACAGTAGTTTTAATTACGGGAGCAAGTCGCGGTATCGGTCGCGGTGTTTTAGCGGCTTTCGGCAAAATCGGCGCAACCGTTATCGGCACTGCAACTAGCGAAAACGGCGCGGAAAGTATCAATTCATTTATTAGTGAGAACGGCTTCAAAGGTGCAGGAAAAGTTCTCGATGTAAATAACGAAGATGCGATAGCTCAACTCATTGAAGAAATTAAAAAAGAATTCGGCGCGGTTGGAGTTTTAGTCAATAACGCTGGCATCACCGACGACAACCTCCTGATGAAAATGAAATCCGAATCTTGGGACAAAGTTATCAGCACTAATCTCGGTGGCGCATTTCGGTTAAGCAAAGCCGTCTGCCGCGATATGATGAAAGCGCGCGCAGGCAGCATCATCAATATTTCTTCCGTAGTCGGCGTGATGGGAAATGCAGGACAAGCAAATTACAGCGCATCAAAAGCAGGACTAATCGGTTTTACGAAATCTCTTGCCCGCGAACTCGGCTCACGCGGAATAACGGTAAATGCCATCGCACCAGGTTTTATCAAAACCGATATGACCGAACAAATGACGGAAGAACAAAAAACTAAACTCACTTCTGCCGTTGCACTCGGAACTTTGGGCGAAGTTGAAGATATCGCCGACGCTTGCGTATTTCTTGCTCGCGCGAATTACATCACGGGCGAAACACTCAACATTAACGGCGGTTTATATATGCTGTAAAAATGCTGCAATTTGTATGATTTCTGTTTTAAGCACTTGAAAATAAACAAGAAGAATGCAAATTGAGTGTTCGGTTTACCGCTAAAAGTTTGACTATTGCCGTCGATATAATGCGGACACTTTTTTATCCACTACTAGGAAACATAACCTTATGAGTACTATTCAAGAACGCGTAATCAAAACTGTCGCTGAACAATTATCCGTTGATGAAGCACAAGTTAAACCAGAAGCTGCTTTTATCGATGATTTGGGAGCTGATTCACTGGATTTAGTTGAACTTGTAATGTCTTTGGAAAAAGAATTCGACTGCGAAATTCCAGATGATGATGCAGAAAAAATCACTACCGTGCAAAGCGCAATTGATTACATCAACAAACTGCAAGCTTAATTTGCTGGTTTTGCACACAATAAAAGAAGCCGCCGTATCGGTGGCTTTTTTGTTATAGTCGTTCCATTTCAAAATAATACTGCGTTATCTTCGCCTCGCCGTATTCTAGATACTGTCTTCGGCTCGCTGCCTTGTCTTATTTTGAACTGAAACGACTATATCTCCTCGCGATTAAGGCGCAAGCAATTGCAAATTTATTTTCCAACCGCATATAACCGCCCTCTTCACCGCAAATCCGAAAAGGAAAAATCAATGAATACAACAAGCAAATCTCTCAACCGTGTAGTTGTTACGGGAATGGGTATTGTGAGCCCTGTCGGTAACGATATTGCGACGGCTTGGAACAACATTCTGAACGGAGTTTCTGGCATTAGCGCGATTGATGATTACGACGCATCAAATCTTCCCGTGCGTTTTCGCGGTTCTATTCGTAACTTTGATTTTTCTAAATATTTCAACGCCAAAGAAGCCCGCAAAATGGATTTATTCATTCATTACGGTCTAGCGGCAGCAGTAGATGCAATTGAAGACAGCGGTCTTACATTCAACGATGAAGAAACCGCGGATAAAGCGGGGGTGATTATTGGTTCTGGGATTGGCGGTCTGCCTGGAATGCTGGGCGGTTATAAAGATTTTCTCTCGAACGGTGCTCGCCGTGTTTCGCCGTTTTATGTTCCGTCGAACATCATCAATATGATTTCTGGCAATGTTTCTATTCGTTACGGTCTGCGCGGTCCGAATTTAGCTACTACTACCGCTTGTGCATCAGCAACGCATTCAATTTCCCAAGCTTACCGCCTAATCCAACACGGCGATGCGGAAATTATGATTGCAGGCGGTGCGGAAATGGCAGGCAACGATATGGGAATTGCGGGATTTGCGGCGGCGAAAGCTCTTTCAACTCGAAATGACAATCCAGAACTTGCTTCGCGCCCTTGGGATAAAGACCGCGACGGTTTTGTGCTCGCTGACGGTGCGGGAGTTTTGGTTTTAGAAACATTGGAACGCGCTCAACGGCGCGGCGCGAAAATTTACGGTGAAATCATCGGTATCGGAATGAGCGGCGATGCTTATCACATAACCGCAACGCACCCCGACGGTAAAGGCGCGGCAAGATGTATGCAAAATGCACTACAAGACGCGGAAATCACCGCCGCCGAAATTGACTATATCAATGCGCACGGCACTTCAACTCCAATCGGTGATTTAGCGGAAACTCGAGCGATAAAAATTGCACTCGGTGATGAGGCAAAAAATACGGTAATTTCCTCGACCAAATCAATGACAGGACACGCACTCGGTGCAGCTGGCGGTTTGGAAGCAATTTTCACTTTGCTTGCTTTACGCGACGGAAAAATTCCACCGACCATCAATCTCGAAAATCCTAGCGAGGAATGCAATTTGGATTACTGTCCGAAAACCGCGCGCGATGCCAAACTCAAAATTGCGATGTCAAATTCTTTCGGTTTTGGTGGCACTAACGGAACAATTATTTTTCGAAAAATGTGAATTATAGTCGTTTCAGTTCAAAATAAGACAAGGCAGCGAGCTTAAAGACTGTATCTAGAATACGGCGAGGAAGCTCCCGCAGTATTATTTTGAAATGGAACGACTATAAATAATCTTATTTTCCCACTCTTCCTAATAAAAAACTCCACCATTGATGGAGTTTTTTATTATTTACGATAATAAAAATTAAAGCTTGGCAATCCCAGAATAGCCAATTTTCAAGGCAAGAATGAGCAAAATCACAAAAATCAATAACTTAAAAAATCTCGCACTAAATTTGTTGCGTAACCATATTCCGAAATATAAACCGCCAATCGAAAAAGCCGTCAGTAGAAATATAGTCGTTTCAATTCAAAATAAGACAAGGCAGCAAGCCGAAGACAGTATGCTTAATACGGCGAGGCGAAGCTAACGCAGTATTATTTTGAAGTGGAACGACTATATCAATCCGTATTCGCTTTTATTGAGCATTAAATATTGATTGCGGAGCATACAAATTTGCACGATTTTTGCGAGCAAAAAGCACAAATTGCTAGTTTTTGCAATACGGTTTCTGTCGTTTGTCTCACTAAATAAATACATCAGCAAAATCGGCGACATCGCATTTGTCGCCCCACCGATTATTCCCGCCAAAAATCCAAACAAGCACATATTTTTCTGATTGGCATTTACGCTAATAATTTTGGCTCTGCCGTAGATATTTAACAATCCGTTCAATGAATAATAAAGAGTAACAATCGCCATTAAAAGATAGATATATGAAACAGGCAAAATAAAAAGTAATTTAACTCCCAAAAAACTACCGATTAAGCTGCTAATTGCGAGTAATTTGTAGTGCTTTAAGTAATAAATAAAGTCTTGATATATACCTTTTTGATTATGCGAACACAACAGCAATAAACTCATAAACAAACTCGGAATCGCAACTAGCGCAACAACTTTGGATAATAGCATAATGAAAGCAAGCGAAGTTGTAGCCAACATAGGAAATGCCATACCCGTAATTCCGTGCAATATCGCAGCAATAAAAAACAATAAGACTTGAACTATTTCTTGCACGGAATAATTCCCTATTTATAAGAAATTTTGTGGTAAGTTATCTATTTTCTTTCGCGTGCCAAATACACAAGATGATGATGTTGTCATTTTGAATTTCATAGTGCATTTCGTATTTGCCAACCAAAAGTTTTCTGACTTCTCGTGGTTCATATTCAAATAATTGCTCGCCTATTCGGCAATGTTCAAGCAATATATCAGGTGCGGTTGTGAGTTTATTAACAACATTGATGGCGGCTTTTGGATTAACTTGGAGCAGAAATTCATACAGTCGCAACAAGTCGTTATTTGCTTTCTCTGTCCAATATATTTTCTGCATTTAAGTTTTTTGCCCATTCAAGTATTTGGCTGTGCTCAATTAAACGACCGTTATCGACATCGTCTAATGCTTCCAAAATAAGACGGTGTTTTTCTTCTTCTTGCCGCACCCAAGATGACAGTGCTTGACGCAAAACCCAATCAGGAGAGCGTTCTAATCGTTCGGAAATTTCATCAATTTTTTGTATCAGCGTTGGCGGTAAATTTACAGAATATTTTTCTAATGCAATAGGCATTGATTATCTCCCAACAGAAAGTTTGCGCGGCGGTATTCTAAATTTACAGAAAATTCCACTTTTTCCCATAACAGAAAATTCAGTCTTGACAAAAAAAAAAAAAAACGAAAATTCCTTGTGGCAGTAGTTTTGTTCATCAAAAACTGCCAAGCATAGCCTTCGATGAAGAAGGCTTTTTCATCAAATTTAAAACCAAGGAATAAAAATGTCCAAAAAAACTCTCGCAATTGCGCTTATGTCTGCATTTATTCTCGCTGCCTGCGGTGGAAGCGGTTCAGATAATGACATCAGCGATAATTATAGTCGTTTCACTTCAAAATAAGACAAGGTAGCGAGCCGAAGACAGTATCTAGAATACGGCGAGGCGAAGCTAACGCAGTATTATTTTGAAATGGAACGACTATATCAGCCAGCACCGAATTCTGACAATCAAAATAGCGGTTCTAATTCTTCTAATAACGGTGGAAGTGCAAATGGCGGTAATCAACAAACTCCAAGCAATGAAGAACCTTTTGAATTAAAACAGCGCAACACATCTTTTGTATTGGTGTACACGGGAGACAAACTATCCTTAACATCAAAAGAACAAGGAAAAATACCAGACTTCACAGATGCTGACTACAACACAATTAGCCAAAGCAACCCAAACATTAAGTATCTAATAGACTACGACAATATCTATGTGCTCGAACATACAACACCAGACGGAATTTCAGGACTACTTCTCTTCGGACCAACCGATGGGGATAGAGGCGCAAGCTATGCAAGATACGCTCTAGTAGAAGTAGGAGTAGAGACTACGGATGCGAAAGGTTACAGCGGTCAATTGTTGTACTTTGGTAAAGACACCGAAACTATGCCTACAAGCGGAAAAGTTACTTATTTAGGTAAAGCGATAGCTTCAAATCCAGAAGCAGCGGTGCAAGTTAGAAATAACTCTATTGCTACCAATACCACAGCTGTTGTTGAACATTACTTTGGTGATAGCAAATTCGAAGCTGATTTCGATAGCAAAAAGCTAACAGGAACTTTGGATAACTGGAAAACTTCCAGTGATATGCCAGCAATGAAAGCGGTAAATATCGAAGCGGATATCCGTGCCAATACCTTCCAAGGCACGGCGAATTCAACAGGTTATGCCGAAGGTAAGTTCTACGGTCCAGATGCGGCTAACATCGCGGGCTCATTTGATGATAAAGACCAAAAACTCTTCGGCGTTTTTGGTGCGAATAAGCAATAAAAAACCGTCCATCTTTTAATGAAAAAA